>JABXKY010000302.1 GCA_013619005.1 Candidatus Bathyarchaeota archaeon
GAATTGGTGCTCCTGCCGGGATTCGAACCCGGGTTCTCCAACTCGAAAGGCTGGAATGCTTGGCCGAGCTACACCACAGGAGCACGTACCTTTCTTAACCCATGAGCCTGTTTATATTTGTTTTCGGTTTGCAGTACTTTTTATATTTAGGCGGATTGTTATGAAGGAAGGCGGGCCTGTAGCTCAGTTTGGCCTAGAGCACCTGGCTCATAACCAGGTGGTCGCGGGTTCAAATCCCACCAGGCCCACCATTTTCTATCTCTTTGGTTTCTGACTCCATAGCTTGAGTACAGCTAAAACAAGTCCTACTAGGCCCCCCATTAGCAGGTACCCCTGCCACTCGCTGAATGGGTTTACGACCGTGGGGGCAATCAGTGCTACGCTTATCATAAACCCAACTGCCAGAACGCTGTAGACCATCTTCTGGCTCAAGTACTCTAAGCTGTCGTTTAGGATCCTGAATTCGGGTACCGTGACCTCCATCCTGGACCTGCCGCTGGAAAAGTTCTCCAGGAACCGCCTGAACGCCTTGGGGAAACCAAGTATCTCCCTTGTGACGGCGTGCTTTGCGTCATCTAGGCTCCCGGTGCTGAACATAGATGAGATTATCAGCTTGTTTAGATATGGGGTGGTCTTTCCAATTATATCAAACTCGGGGTCCAGGTGTGAGCCCACATCCCCTATCATGGTGATCACCTTGAGCATAAGCATGAAGCTTCCTGGCATCACTATCTTGTACCTGTGCAGTATCGAGGTCAGTGTGTTCATGGTGTCCCCGAAGGAGAACTGGTCCATCTGGTAGTTCTCGGTCTGCTTGTAGATGACGTACATCTCGTCCTTGAAGTTCTCGATATCATCTGGGGCGATCTTGACCCCAAGATCAGCTAGAGTATCAATGAGCATGTCAATGTCGTTGCTGATTATCGCGTAGAAAATTCGGGTATATGCGAGCCTCCTCTCCGGCCTGAGGATACCTACCATCCCGAAGTCAAGGAAGACTATCTGTCCATCATCAGTGACGAGGAGGTTGCCTGGGTGTGGGTCCCCGTGGAAGAACCCATCTATGAACACCTGTTTGAGGTAAGCCTCGAAACCAACCTCGGCAAGTTTCTTGAGGTCATGCTTTTCCTTTAGGGCATCAACGTCGTCTATTCTAACGCCATCAATGTACTCCATCACCAGGAGCCTGGGCCCCGAGTGCTCCCAGTAAATCTTGGGTATCTTGACCCCAGGGATATCCTTCATGTTCAGGGCTACAGTCTCTGCGTTCTTGCCGTCCATGATGAAGTCCAGCTCCTTCCTCATCTGTTTGCTGAACTCCTCAATGAGACCTACCGGGTTGAACGGCCTCAGGTATGGGTAAGATTTCTCGGCTCTCTCAGCGAGGTCCTCAAGGATGGTCAGGTCGACCTCTATTAGCTCCCTGATATCAGGCCGCTGGACCTTGAAGACCACCTCATTACCGTCGGCCATTATTGCCCTGTGGACCTGACTCATGGATGCCCCCGCTATGGGCTCGCGTTCGACGAAACTGCAGAACTCATCCTCCTCGCCGCACGTCTCCTGGATCACTGGCTGGACATCCTCGTAGGGTACCGTCTTCACCTTGTCAGTGAGCAACTGCAGCTCCTGGATAAGCGGCGCGGGGAGTACGTCACGCCTGACGCTTAGTATCTGCCCCAGCTTCACGAACGTGGGGCCAAGCTCCTCTATGGCTAGCCTTATTCTTCTATAAACGTCATCGGACCCAAGGTCTGGGTCTTTTTTCAGGAAATCTGGTCTTCTGTCATCGGGGTAGAACTCCTGGAGTACTATCCCGAACCCGTACTTTGATAGGACCCTTGCGATCTGCGCGTATCGAGTCAGACGGTTGACCATTCCACATTGTTCTTTGGGGTTCTGTAATAAAAAATGACGTAAAAAAGGCACCCCGGTCATTATTTATTGAAAGGTTTTTCTACTATACGATGGAATAGTAGTTTGGGTGTGGGATTGACGCAGGTTCTTGTAGTCGACGATGAACTGGACATTCTAGAGATGACGAGAATTATGCTTGAAAGCTTGGGTTTCGATGTGATTACCGCCTCCGATGGCGAGAAAGCCCTGGAAATAGTCGAGGAGAAAAACGTTGATCTCATACTGCTGGACGCGGTTATGCCCGGCGTCCACGGGCTTGATGTCTGCAGGATGCTAAAAAGGAACCCGAAGACTAGGGTCATTCCGATAATCATCTTTTCTGCCCTGGGCACTGGAGTCGATATGATGTTGGAAGAGAACGATAAAGCGGACGCGTATATCAGCAAGCCGTTCACCCGCAAAATTCTTCTCGATAAGGTTCAGGGGCAGTTGGAGAAGCTGTCATAGGTCTTTCGATCTTTTTCCTGTTATTAATTGCCTTAATCTAGGGCAGTCTATTAGTTTCCACTCGTTTTCATAGAAACCTTTTAACTGTGTTGCCTCGTTACACTCGTAGAATCCAAGGAAAACTTGGACATTACATTCAAAGTGAGTAACATGTTCGATGAAGAGAAACCCGATGTCCTCGACGAAGTAGAGGCTGAGGAAGAAACAGTGGAAGAGACAGTAGAGATCGAAGAGGAAGCGCCAGCAGAGGAAGAGGCAGTCGAAGAGGAACCGGAGGAGGAAGAGGTTCACTACGAGAACGCCGTTAACAAGGGTGACTTCATCATGGTCGATATGACCGGAAGCTCAGTGGAGACCGGAGAGGTCTTCGATACCAGCAGCGAGGAGACGGCTCAAGCCGAGGGCCTCTACGAGGAGGGCAGGAGCTATGGTTCAAGGCTGGTCATCGTTGGTGACGGCTACGTCCTGCGTGGCCTAGACGAGAAGCTGCCGGGAACCGCATTCGACGAGGAAGTGGAGATCGAGATCGATCCTCAGGACGCCTTCGGTGAGAGGAACCCCGATGACCTTGAGACGGTTCCTTATAGAGTTCTAAGGAGCAAGGGGATTAACCCGTATGTTGGCGCCGAGTTCGAGATAGACGGCAGGTCAGCCATAGTCCGCAGCGTAGGGGCTGGAAGGGTACAGGTTGACTACAACCACCCGCTGGCTGGCAGGAAGATCGTGTACAAGCTCAAGGTCGTTGAGCACATCACGGACGAGAAGGACATCATGAGGGCTCTCCTCGGACGCAGGTTCCTTGGAATCGAGACCAAGGAGTTCAAGCTAAAGAAGACCAAGAAGAAGCTGAGGATCGGTATCCCCGACCAGATCTTCTTCGGTGAGAACATCCAGATCGCCAAGAGGGGCGTCGCACTGGACCTTCTCAGGTACTTCGAGGACATCGAAGAGATCGAGTACTACGAGACCATAAAGCGCTCATAGGGGTCTTTTTCCCCTTGAAAACCGAGGCAGCAGTCATAGGGGCCGGCCCAGCCGGCCTCATCGCCGCTGAGGTCATTTCTTCTAAAGGCTACGACACAACAGTTTTCGAGGAGCACCGCCATGTCGGGGCTCCTGTTCACTGTGCCGGGATCATCAGCGTCGAGGGCTTTGACAGGCTTGGGGTTCCCCTCGACGACAGGTTTTACATGAACACGATACTCGGTGGGAGGCTGTACTCAGCCGATGGCACGTGTCTCGAGATCAGGGACAGGAAACCAAGGGCTCACATCATAGACAGGGGCGGGTTTGACAGGTACCTCGCAGATGTGGCGGTTGATTCAGGCGTTGATCTGCGCACATCGACCAGGGTCAAGGACATCGTTTTCTCGAAGAAGGGGGTCGTTGGCATCAAAACGGGGGATTACGCCGTTCGTTCCGAGGCACTGATAAACGCTGAAGGCCCGGGGGGGCGCCTCATGACTAGGGCGGGTTACATCACAGGTCAGGAGGGCATCTTGAACGGCTTCAACGTAGACCTCAGCGGTGTCGACCTGGAGCCCGACATGGTGGAGGTCTGGTTCAACGACGAGGCGTCAAAGGGTTTCTTCACATGGGTTGCCCCGCTTGGCGGTGACAGGGCTAGGGTTGGCTTAGCCTCCCAAGGCGATGACGGTTATTTGGCTTTGAGAAAGTTCATTGAGAAGAGGTTCAACGTTGCCGATGTCCCGCCAATCAGCGCAGGCCGTGTGTGCACCGGAGGGCCCGTGAGGAGGACCGCGTACCCGGGGATGCTGCTGGTCGGGGACGTGGCTGGTCAGGTCAAGCCAACCACAGCTGGCGGCGTGGTGATCGGGGGGCTCTGCTCTATACTGGCGGGGGAATCAGCCTCCCAGTTCATGGAGGGGGGAAAACAAACCTCGCTCGGCTGGTACGAGGGGGAGTGGAGGCGACTTTACGGACGCGAGCTTTCCACCATGCTCACCCTGAGGAGGCTCCTCAACGGCATCGGTGACGAGAGGATGAGCCGCATGTTCAATGCGTTCAACGAGGAGGGAATGGGTCCCAGGATCGCGTCCCTCATCGAGGACGGGGACATGGACATGCAGGCGGGCATCATCAGGAGGGCATTCATGGACCCGGTGCTGTTGGGTGTCATGGCGAAGGTCGTTGGAAGGGTGCTTCTCAGTGAGGTGCTATCTTTCTTTCAGATCGGGTAATGGTTAAGATATACCGGCGACGTTCTCCTACATGTTGAGGGATGTCAGAGAAGTATCCGCGAATCGCCGAGAGCTACAAGGGGCTTTCAATCTGGTACGACCCCCAGTCCGGCAAGTACTACGCGAACCTCTGTGAGCACGTGAAAAGGGATGTGGACATCAAGGTCGTAAAAGCCTGGATTAGGAAGATGAAGATGTGAGGCCTAGCCTCTCACCCAGATCGTATGCTTCCCGTTGTTTCTCAGGTATGTCTTCTATGGGGACATCCTTTCCCGTTTCCTTGTCGTATGTGCAGCACTCAAGGATGTGAAGGTCGATGTTGAAGTGGGGCGCTATCCTCCTGAACATGTTGGCCGCTGACTCGTAGTGGTGCCTGTAAGTCATCAGAACCGCGAAAGTCTTGTCGCCAAAGCCCTCCCAAGCCAGCGCCTCCATCCTGTCTTGAGCCAGCTTCATCTGTGCTGTGAGGTAGCCCCAGTACATGGGCGTCGCCCAGACGATGAGGTCCGATTTCGTATAGGCTGAGTAAACTTGCTGCATATCGTCATCGATCCTGCATTTGTGCTCCGGGGCTGCGGAGCACGCCAGGCACCCTTGGCATGGGGATATTTCCATCTCGTTGAGGTGGAAATGCGTGATCTCATGGGGCCCCGTTTGCTGGAGTCCTTCGAGAAAACGCTCGGTTAGGGTATCACTGTTCCCATTCTTCCTCGGGCTGCCATGGAGTACTGAGGCTCTCACAGTGATTCCTACCAGACTGGAGGCTATATTTCCTGTTACCATTTGATATTGAAGAGATAGTATCCAACATTAGAACCCCGGAAGCCCCAGTCATGGTACCAGAA
>JABXKY010000029.1 GCA_013619005.1 Candidatus Bathyarchaeota archaeon
TTGTAATACCACTGAAAAAAGATGAAAAAGAAGGGAATGATGAGTTTCGCTTCGGGCAACCTCATGTGGGGCGGCGTTGCCCTCGTGTTGACGGCCATCTTCATTGCCACTGGCAGCCCAAAAAACCTGATCGTGTTCATGACTCCTTATTCTGGGAACCAAGTTGTGTTCAGTAGGATACTGGCAATGATGGGTTGCCTTGCATCGATGCTCGGGTACGCTATAAGAAAATAAGCATACACCACAGAGATAACATATTTTCCCGTTTTAAAAAAATGAGTTGAGTTTTACTCAACCTTCGTGAAAGCCTTTGCTCCTGCGTTACAGATGGGACACTTGGCTGGAGGTGACCCCTCGACGGTGTTGCCGCAGACATCGCAGACGTAATAGTCCATGTCTTTTAGGTCGGCGTCTTCGGCCAGGGCCACTGCCGCCTTCTTGTAGAGGTCGGCATGGATCTTCTCAACCTCGTTGGCGATGTTGAAGCTCCATGATGCCTGATTTGCGCCCTCCTCGGCCGCGACGTCTAGGAACTCTGGGTACATCTCCATGAATTCATGGGTCTCCCCGGCGATGGCCTCCTGTATGTTTTCCTTTGTGTCATTTATCCCGCCCATAATCCTGAGATGGTTGTGGGCGTGAACGGTCTCAGCCGCCGCCGCAGCCTTGAACAGTTTCCCTATTTGGGGGTAACCCTCTGCCTCGGCCCTCTTGGCGAAGGCCAGGTATTTCCTGTTTGCCTGGCTCTCGCCCGCGAAGGCCGCGGCCAGGTTCTCTTTACTCTTGTTCATATCGATCACTGAATGAGATGAAAAACGCAAGGGCGGTAAATAAAGGAGTAACAAAACCAAGATGTGCTCTGTCTTTTATTCTGAGAGGGTCTAAGGTTCCACATGACGAAAGCGATTGACGTGGATTTCAGCAAGATGCTGATGAGGCCATGCATTGTGATCTCCACTGTCTCCGAGAATGGTGTATCCAACGCGGCCCCGTTCAGCTTCAACAGCCCCGCCACTACCAAGCCTCCCATGTACGGGTTCTGCTGTGAGGTCGAGCACGATACATGGCGGAATATCAGGGCCAACGGGGAGTTCGTGGTGAACCTAGTGGGGGCGAGTTTCGGGGACCTCATGGAGCCGTTATCAAGGGGCCTACCCTACGAGCAGAGCGAGATTCTGGAGTGCGGCTTGACCGAGGTGGCCTCCAAGAAGGTCAAACCACCCAGGATCGGGGAAGCCTACGGTTGGATGGAGTGCAGGATGACGTCATACGAGGAGCTGAGCCCGCGGGCCGTCTGGATATTCGGCGAGGTCCTGGTCTCAGAGATCAGGGAGGACGCGCTGGACGAGGTCGTCAATGTGGAGAAGGTAAAGCCTTTGAACCATATATCTGGTGAGACCTTCGTGGTCGAGATGAAGAGGGTCAAGTACGGTCGTTGAGAGTTACCCCATACCATACCCGTTTTTTCTTTGGATCATCAATGATCCTACCTTCGCATGTTCAGTCCTAATTTGTCATCATTTCTGACCAAATTAGGTAATAACTCTGAAATCTGTTTAAAAGCAAAATACGGGACTCGTTGTTGATGCAGACCCAGATAATCACAGAGGCGGAGCTTGACGTTGACAGGAACACCGTTGACCTGTTCAACGACTCCATCTTCAAGACATTCACCGCGGCCAGGAAGGTCATCGGCAACGGTGAGCTGCTGCCATACGCCGTGAAAACCATTGTGGCCCAGAGATTCGCCTCCAAGAGGCGGCTAGAGTGGAGAAAGAGAGGGCTACATGTCCCTCCGGCCATCATATTCAGCGTCACGAAGCGGTGTAACCTCAACTGCAAGGGGTGCTACGCCCACGCCCAGCACAGGCAGAGCACCGATATCTCCATCGAGAGGGTGTCAAGGCTCTTCGATGAGGCAAAAGAGCTGGGAACATCCATAATAGTCATCACGGGCGGCGAACCCCTGATGAGGCCAGAGATAATCGATTTGGCGTACGAGTACAATGACATCATATTCCCTGTTTTCACAAACGGCCTGCTAATAAACCAAACCATGGCGCTGATGCTCAGGTATAACCGCAACATCGTGCCCATGATCAGCCTGGAGGGACCGAGAGAGGTCACCGACGACAGGAGGGGGGAGGGGATGTACGACCGGGTTTCCAGGAAGATGAAGCTCCTGAAGAACAACGGCGTCTTCTTCGGCGCCTCTATCACGGTAACAACGGAGAACATGGAGCAGGTAACGTCAGATGAGTTCGTCTCAGAGCTGTGCTCACTTGGGGTCAAGGCCGTGGTCTACGTCGAGTACGTGCCAGTTGACCCTGAAACTGAGCACCTCGTTCTTGGAACAGAGATGAGAGCTATACTGGATGAGAGACTGGAATCACTCAGGAGACAGAACAAGGCGGTCTTCATTGATTTCCCGGGCGACGAGGAGAAACTGGGCGGATGTCTAGCCGCAGGCCGCGGCTTCATCCACGTGAGCCAGAGCGGAGCAGTCGAGCCTTGCCCAGCGTCACCTTTCTCAGATGCTAGCCTGGGAGGTATGTCGCTGAAAGAGGCATTGAACTCTAGGCTTCTCAAGAAAATCAGGGAAACGCCCCTCAGTCTGGAGGAATCCCACAGCGGCTGCGCCCTCTACGATAAAGAGGAATGGGTAAAGTCACTGGTTCAGGGTTAAATCAAATCGCATTTATCTGGGAGCAGGCCCGTTCCGCATCCTCTCCACGTATTGTTCTGGCAGGCCAAGTATGGACATAGCGTCGACGTTTACATCATAATCATACTCTACTCTTGTATGAGTCACATCGAACTCCCCGTCCTCGATGTCCAGATACATAATACTTGCCCGGGGTTCATCCCTTGGGAGCCCAACTGAGCCTGGGTTGAGTATCGTGAACCCCCGAGTCCTATGGATATATGGCCTGTGGGTGTGGCCCAGGATCAACAGGTCGGCGCCCGTCAACCCCTGGAACTCACTGGATCGCGTGATTGCGTCCCTTTGATGAACGTACCTCTTCAAGGGGGTGACTGGGTTGGCGTGAATCAAGGATACTTTCAATCCCTCAATCTCCAAGTCAAGGGTCTCAGGCTGGGACATCACCCACTCCAAGTTACCGAGGGTTATCATTGACCTGTTTATCGAGTCTGCCTTACCCACGTCATCCGGGTAACCTGAGAAATCATCCATAATGATCGCGTGGTCATGGTTGCCCATGACAGACTTGACGTCGAGTTTCCTGATGGCATCTACACATTCGTTGGGGTGCGGGCCAAAACCCACGATATCCCCCGCAAATAAGACGCCGTCAACGGGTTCAGCAGCGTCCAGCACTGTTTTCAGGGCGGTATAGTTGCTGTGAATATCTGAGATTACCAGCATTCTTGTCAATTTAACACCAATCACGTGAAATTAGTAGTTGAGGAAGATGGGGCTTGTCCACGCCATAGACCCATCTGCCTGCACTATCCTGACCCAGAACGCGTTGAGCCCCATTTCTGGGTCTGGCTTGTACGTGAACTCCAGTGAGTCAGGTAGTTCATCCTTTATCGTTGAGACCTTGACTTTCTGGTTTAAACCACCTGCTTCGATGACTTTCGGCTCGTACTTGATCTCGCTTGGCTTAAAGTGGAAGGAGGTTGGCCCGGTCTTGAACTCCACCTCCGTTTTACCTGTGTAATCAAGCCTCATGAGGACACCGTCTGGATCCCCGCCGGTGGTTGACACCCACTTTAGTTCGATATCAGACACCTTCTCCACTCCCTGGTGGGGGTAATCAAACGCGAACTCGGTGTATTCCTTGATCACTCCGTCTTTCACGGTCAGCCCACCGTCCCACGTGACTACTTTGGGTCTGCTCCTGACCCTCGCTCCGCTCCACTCTACCTTGATGAGCGTCTCGGATGTGGTCTTGGTCTCGGCGAACGGGTGTCTGTACACGGGTTTGTCCCAGTTATAGACCTCAACCTCGTGGAGGGGCGCTGTTCCGGTAACCTTTACCTTGATCTCGGGTTGTTTATGTGCCGTGTACTCCTCGCCCATGAGGTGTCCATCGGACTCGACGTGTACTATGATACGCTCACCCGTCGTGCCATAGGCTCTTCTCGCCCACAGGGCCTCCCAAAGCCCTTCCCTAGTAAGTTCCTTGGCGTAGACTCCAGTGTACCCTCCTCTGGTGGTCATCCCACCTGAGGGATATGTCAGCCCTGGCCTCGACGAGTGGTCGTCACTTGCCGCGATAAAGCCTACTTTCATTCGTCGTTTCATCGCTTCCAGTAGGAACCACTCAAAGGTGCCATGGTTGCTGTGGACCTCGATAACGGGGATGAACTCGGGGTCGTAGAAATCAAAGTTGGCGTGGCGTCCGCCCACGTGAGGCACCGCCAATACGTCTTTCCTGCCCCTGAAGGTCTCCCAGAGCTCGCTGACGGGGTACCTGTCGGTGTCCTCGTCGGACTTGTCCTCTATGAGCCAGTGGTCGCTCCTGTGGATCACCTCGTCGTCTCCTAGGAAGTAGATGTTGTGGTCTCCTCCCCCGGGCGTGAGGCCCGACCACTCGTAGCCTAGGAAAGTGATGAACTTGCCGGGGTCATGGTACTCGTTGATGAGCTTCTTGACGTGCTCCCAGAGAGGTATGGTGATCTGGAAATCGTTCCCCTGCCATGCCGTAAAGTCAAGGGCCGCCACGTCCCTGACGAATGAAAGGTACTCCGGCACAGAGCCCGTCCCAACGGTCTCCTTTGTCTGACCGTGGGCGTCGCCCCAGTACAGCTTCAACTCGGGATCCTTCTCTATGACCATGACGGGGTTTGAGGTGGCCTCGTTTCCTTGGTCGTCCTCCACGGAGATGCGGTGAAGCCCTGTTTTGTTGAGGACCACCCCCGTGAACCTGTGCGCACCTGCATCATCGTCATTAAACGCGTAGGGCTTGGGAAGCTCCGAGTCCCCGGCTTTGAGCATTGCCTTCCCCCGGTATGAATCAGAGCGGTTCCCGTGGACGTCGAGGGCCCTGACTGTCACATCGAAGGGCTCGCCTTTCACTGCCTGTGATGGCACCACGACTTGTATCTCCTCCGATGTTTCACCGGTTATCGTGATACTGGGAGAACCCGGGACGGGCTTGTAGAGACCAGTGCCGAACGGATCCACGAAGACCTTGAACACGTACTCGACCTCCCTCGACGTCTTGAGCTGGTATCCCGGGCTGCCCTGGCTTGTGTCTCCGAAGGTGAAGACCAGCTTGTCGCCCTCGGAGAGGGAGCCGTCCTTGACGTCCACCTGGAACGCGGACCAGAATGGCCTGATGTGGCTGGCCCTGAGGTCACCCCTCTTTGACCCGAATAGCTCGATGTCCTTGCTCACGGTCTGGGTGATTGGCAGTGACCCGGATACC
>JABXKY010000217.1 GCA_013619005.1 Candidatus Bathyarchaeota archaeon
AAAACGATGTGTTAATTCTATTTAATTAAATATGAGTTAATTACGTGTTTACAATTTAATGTTTTATTTAATGGAACTAAATCAATATTAATAATATAGATTACAAAGGAGGGACAGCCCTATATATTGCCGCTTCATATTATGGTCAGGTGAGATAAGTGTCCACGCTGTCAGAAGTCATGCAGGAAAAGTTCAACAAGAAACACTGCCCTTTCATTCACGACTGTGGTGTACCAGTCACAAAGGACTTTTTCAGCAGGGTATGTAAGACACCTGGCTATCTCAACTGCCACCACTTTGCCAAGAGGATGGACGAGTTGCAGACACCGATAACCTGGCTGCAGAAGCTAGCAGTGGACCAGGCCAAGATGATGTCAACTGACATCGAGGCCACACAAGCTTAAATCACAGACACCTTCTTCTTCTATGACCCCATTTGCAGGAATTAAAGACCCTTTTTGATTCAGTCTATTCGCTGAAGACGGGAAAAAAGAGCACACTCGTCACCAGGAACCTTACGCCGGGAATCACTTACTATGGGGAGCCGGTGTTCACCGTCGATAAAGTCGAGTACAGGAGCTGGAACCCAACGCGAAGCAAGCTGGGAGCGGTCATCCTAAAGGGCTTAAAGGAGATGCCCATCAAGCCGGGGTCACTGGTATTGTACCTGGGCGTGGCATCAGGGACCACAGTTAGCCATGTCTCGGACATCGTGGGAGAAAAAGGCCACATATGGGGTCTTGATTTTGCGCCGAGGGCCGTGAGGGACCTGCTTGACAACGTCATCAGGCACAGGAAGAACATCTCGCCAATCTTGGGTGATGCGAGGCAGCCCGCGTCATACAGCACACTGGTACAGCCGGTGGACGTGGTGTTCGCGGATGTGGCCCAGCCAGACCAGGCAAAGATCATTGTAGATAACGCGAGGTATTACCTCAGGAAAGGGGGCCATGTGATGCTCTCCATAAAGGCCAGGAGCATTGACGTAAAGGAGAGCCCCGGCAGCATCTACGAGGGTCAGATCAAGGTTATGGAGGAGGCCGGGTTCATCATCAATGAGACAATCGAGCTTGACCCCTTTGAGAAGGACCACGCCATGGTCATCGCCTCACTCTGATCGCATGTGCCTCTGGACGGTTGACCAGCTTTCCCTGATAAAGTCGGGGCACTCGTTGTTCTCGCTGAAATAGTCCCTGATAAAGTTCTGTGTCTTCCAGTCGCTGGGGTAACCGGAGTTGAAATCACCGTGGAGTTCCCTCAGCGCCTCTATCCGGGAGTCCCTTCGTACCTTGGCCAAGATTGAGGCAGCCCCTGTTGCCGGGTACTTTGCATCTGCCCTTGGCTCGCATCTTATATTCAGATCGAAGGGTAATACCCCCTTGATCTGGCGGATACACCTCTCGCTATCAACATCACAGGGATCTACGTGAGCCTCATCTGGCTCAAGCTCCCTGATCACCCACGCCATGGCCATGGTCTCAAGGTAGTTGAGCCTCCTGAGTGGGACGTTTCTGAACACCACCTTATCGATGGTTCTGGGGGATAGCTCAAAGAACCTGTAACCCAGGGTGAGTTCCTTGATCTCCTCCGAGAGCCTGACCCGCTTCTTGGCTGAGAGCTTCTTGGAGTCCTTCACGCCCATCTCACGGAGGCCCCCCACAGACTCGTCATCAAAACACACGCCGGCGATGACGAGAGGACCGATGACACAGCCACGCCCAGCCTCGTCAACACCAGCGATGGTCATAACACCTCTTTATCAGGGTTCTACATTTAAAACGGTGCCCAAGCTCACGATAAACGTCAAGATACTGGGCAGCGTTCTTCCTTGAGTCAAAGCCCCGAAGAATGGTCTCGCGGGCATTAGGCTCCATGACCCAGACGGTTTTGCTTCCAGGTTTGGGTTCCACGTCAGGGATAGCTACGAGGATGGCTTGGAGTGGTTACTGAGTGGAGGCAACTGGAAGCGGCGCGGAGAGGAGGGAAGAAGGCACGTCCCTGAATACCTTGAACACGGCGCCGTCATCGATAGACACATGAAGGCCTACAGAAGGCTCCTCGGCTAGAAGAATTTCCTCAGATCGATACCCTTCTCGGGCTTTCCCTCCGCGTCTGGCAGAATGTTCTCCATATTGAGGAGAACTCTCTTTGCGGGAAGACCTCCTCCGAAGCCCCCAATACCTCCGTTGGACCAGACGACCCGGTGACACGGGATGATGATGGCGATGGGGTTTTGTCCCACGGCGTTTCCCACGGCCCTAGACGCCTTCGGTTTCTTGATACGCTCGGCTAGCAGCCCGTAACTTGAAAGCTTGCCGTAGGGTATCCTGTGGATTGCTCTCCACACCTTTTTCTGAAAATCGCTGCCCTTGAGGTCAAATGGTTCCTTGTACTCCATCTTTTTTCCTTCGAAGTACTTGTCGAGCCAGTTGCTGATATCATCAAGCTTGCTTGGGCGGTACTCTGGCTCGGCTTCGGTCTGGGCACTCAATTCTTTGAGGAATTTTTCCTCTGCGCACGGGAAACTCAGCCTCATGAGACCCTTTTTTGACCTTGCGGCCCAGATGCTTCCAATCGGGGTCTCTATGTCAGCGAAAAATATTTTCTCCATGCGATACTCACTCTATAAGGGAATCACTCATTGGTCTGTGAACTTAAAATTCTGTTGGCTTCCTCATCGCAGAGGAGGATTGATCTCATGGGGGAACTGGGACACGACTTTGAGGTCGTCATCCCTGATGCTGTTGAGGATAAAGACTGCCGGGACCCTGTTGAGAGGGTGGAGGGCAACGCCCTGAGGAAGGCGAGGAGCATAGAAGGGCGTCCAGGTCACATTATCGTCGGTGCGGACACGGTGGTCTTTCATGAGGGGGAGATTCTTGGTAAGCCAGATGGGGCGGTTGAGGCGACGGCCATGCTTAGGAAACTATCGGGGAAGCCTCACAAGGTGTACACGGGGGTTTCTGTAGTTAACTGGGAAACCGGTGAGGTCGTGACGCGCCATGAAATAACTACTGTCTGGTTCAAGGAGCTTCACGATGAGACCATTGAGGGATACGTGGGGACAGGGGAGCCCATGGACAAGGCTGGAGCTTACGGCATCCAGGGAAAGGGTGGGGCGCTTGTGGAAAGGATTGAGGGGTCCTACAGCAACGTGGTTGGCTTGCCCTTGGAGCTTGTTCGAGAGTTGCTGAAAATAACGATTGAATAACCCATAAAAACAGGTAATGACGCGCCTATAGCATTGTCTCAGAATCCGTAACTTGTCCGTTTTTCCCCTGGCTGGACCTAATTATATAGACTATAGAGTCTATTGGACTCAATATATTCTATAAGACTTAGTTTTTTATTGAATCATTCATGGAGGATAGCATTACAACGCCCCACTATGGAAAACATTCGAGGCAGAATAATGTCAAAACAGGAAAACAAATGGTACTCAGGGATTCCTATACTGTCCAATGATCGGGCTAGGCTTATTCTCACGTTAATTCTAAGCATATACTTTTTCGTTTCAAGCCTCGAAGGAGTCAAACATGGGTTCAAGCTCATCTTCGAGGAATGGCAGGGGAGCATACTCGCTATGATCACGGGAAACACCGCCGCGATCACGGGGCTGGCGCTGGGAATGCTCTCAACAGCGCTTGTCCAGAGCAGTAGCGCCGTAGTCGCGGCCACCATGGTGAGCATGTCAGGTATGGTGGCAAGTGGGCTTCCCATGGAGGCAGCGATCCAGTTCGGTGTACCCATGGTTCTGGGTGCAAATATCGGAACAACCGTTACGAATACCATAGTGGCGTTCGGTATTGAGAGGGGAATGACCATGAAGGAGTTCAAGGACACCATCCCAGGGGTAATAGTTGATGACGTTTACGAGGGGCTCACCATCGCCATATTTTTCACGCTTGAGTTGACCACCGGGTTGATAAGCAAGATCGTCCTGAGGCTGGGGGATTTCTACACCGAGGTGCTCCAGATGGAGACATTATTCGCGTCTTTCGAGAACACGATCATCGACATCATTATTGAAGAACCTATGATCAAGCCCATGAAGAACTTGGTCGTTGATTACCTTGGCACTCTCGGCGGAGGGGTCTTCATGTTCCTCTTCTGGTTCATAGTCATCATCATATCTATGGGCATGATCACAAAGGGACTGGAGAAGCTCATCGAGACTGGATGGGAGGACAAAGTACAGGCAGCCTTCAAGAGCCCCGCCAGGGGTTTCCTCACGGGCTTCACTATCACGTTCATTGTGGGGAGTAGCAGCATTGGGAGCAGCCTGGTCATACCGTTCCTTGCGACCAGGGTAGTCGACTTGAAGACTGCTTACCCGTACCTCGTTGGATGTAACCTGGCGACGGCCGTTGATATGTCCCAGATATACGGCTACATCGCGGGGGGGACGGTAGGAATGATCCTTGGATCGGCCCACGTTCTCCTGAACCTGATGGCAATAACTATATGGTTTATCTCCCCCCTCAGATTTGTACCTATTAAGATAGCGGAGTGGCTAGGGGGAATGATTACGGAGAACGAGAACGCGATTTACAGCCTTTTGGCTTGGGTTGTAGTGGTCTTCTTTGTCATCCCAATAATTATTATCTATGTATTTTAGGTGAAGAAAATGAGTGAAAGAATTCTTAGATGGTTCGGGGACAGGAGAACCGAGACGGTCATCGAGATGACACACAGGCACCTTGGGCTGACAACAGAGGCGGTCAGACAGCTACATGAAATGGTGAGAACGGCTTCCGATGAGCAGAAGAAGAAGGATTTCTACGAAACCATAAGTCAGCAGGAGATGAGAGCGGACGAAGTCAGGCGCGAGATGGTAACTGAGCTCAGCAAACGGGAACTCTACCCTAGTGAACGAGATGATTTGATGGAGCTCGTCCGAGCGGTGGATTGGATAGCTGACTGGGCAAGAGAGGCGGCCAGAATACTGGTCATAATCCCATTCGTCAAGGTAACCCCCGAGTTCAAGGGTACTATCGAGGATATGTGTAGGGAGAACTACAGCATTGTTCGAGTTCTAGCAAAGTGTATTCACGCCCTCTCATCAAATCCAAAGAAAGCGATGGAATACGCAGACCAGGTGGAACTCCTTGAGGCTGACCTTGACGACCTATACGGAACGGCCCGAAACCACTTCGTTGAACTCGGCGATGTAGGTATGACGAGGGGGGCAATCATACTGTTAAACGAACTCATGGTTGCCATTGAGACGGTTTCCGACTGGTGCGAAAACACAGCTGATATCGCCAGAGCCATCGCTATCAGGGTCATGTAACCGCGCGCGCATGTGTCAGGTCTGGGCTACCATTATTATTGAAGGAAAGTTATCTATATAGAGCTATAT
>JABXKY010000365.1 GCA_013619005.1 Candidatus Bathyarchaeota archaeon
ATCTACCTTCAGAGGAGTTGTTGAACCAGAAAGTCGAGTTGACAATGGTAAACGGTGAAATTGTATACTCGCGCGCGCTCGGCAGACATCGTGGAGGTCATCGAACCGAAGGAAAGGGTGATACAGGCCAATCCTACAGGGGAGGATACTTCACCGACGCTAGGCCCAGGCATTGATCCCAGAGAATCCCTGACTCCACGTTCAACTCCAAGGGGGTACCTGGGTACTCAACGTCCTCGGGGCCAGCCCCGTAGTAAACAGTCTTGATTCCAGCCCTCTTGATGGCCTCCATACACATGTTGCACGGCTTGAAGGTGGCGTATACCTCGCACCCCGAAAGATCTGGTGACCCGATCTTCTTACTTGCCCCCCTTATGGCGTTCATCTCGGCGTGAGCCGTTGGGTCGTTGTCTCTCCTTATCGTGTTATGGGATGAGCTTAGAACCTCGTCGCCCCTGACAACGCATGAGCCGAAAGGCTCTTGCCCCGTTTTCACTCCCTCCCAGGCCTTCTTGATGGCCAGCATCATGAACTCTTCTCGCATGTTAACAATGATTGATTCCGCATTTGATAACGTTTAGGAGCCGTTTTTTAACGGTTAGATCTTTTCCAAGAAGAGATCGCTCAGGAATGTATAGGCAATAAGGTTCGTCATACCCCTATCCTTAATCCTTTGCTGGAGAGCTTTTCGTAAAAAGTTCGAGGGATAATTCTCATCCTTTATCTTGACTATCGTTATGTCTGACGACATGAACTTGTCAATGTACTCGTCAAAAACCGCGATGTCCCGCTCACTCAACATGTCTTTTCACCATCAGGTCGAATACTCTCTCACCAGAATTCGGGTTATCAAATAATATCTCTCCTGTCGACTTTATAGCCGTTACGAGGGACTCGAAGCTGGTGGCCTCGATCAAGTTTCCTTTATCAGCCTCGAAGCGAACCGTCAGTTTTGGGTCCTCACCCAGTTCCAACTTAAAGACAATGGGTAGGTTCCTGTGCTCAGTGAAAAAGACCAGGTTAGGCTCTGTTTGTACTAGTCTGGGCAGTATCCCCTCTATCATTGCATCGCCTGAGACAGCGGTGAGGGGCACTGTTGTCCTGTTTGGAGCCAGTCGACCGTTTTCCTCGTAGATGAACAAGTTGCCTAAATTGACTTCAACTGGAAACACGTCCTCTAGGAACGGCTTCTCTGCCTTCCAGAGCCTCATTGACCTTCCTAGGGAAGCCGATTGATCTGATACATCTCCAGCGTACCGGTGCATTATTGATGTAATGTTGTCAAGCTGGGATCTGACCTCGGCCATGACCTCATCTTTCCGGGGTTCTTCGATGAGCCTGATGTTGTACTGGGTGGATAGGTTGTTCAGCATCTGCCTGTTATGAGGCATCATGGGGGTTCCCGTCACCATTATGAGGCACCAGGGCTTGCTGATGTACTCGGCCGTAGCCCAGTACAGGTTCATGGCTTTGTGGAACGCCATGGAGCCGTCGCCCTGGTCAGCTATGAAGGCGAAGACTGGCTCGTTCTCCCTGTACCCGTAGGCTGAATCGGCGCCCTGGAATGGGATCAACTCCAACCCGTTAGAGGTCAGGTAATCTGAGATCTCATCAACGGGAAGGGTCATGGATGGTGTAACGTCCCGCTGGGCTTATTGGTCTTTCCTGAAATAGCCCTCGGTGAAGCCCCTAAATCCGGCGTTCCCGGTCAGCCCTGTGAGCATCACGCCTAGGATCACCATCTCGATTAACGCCTTGGCGATAATCTGTATGGATATGGCAACCGCGATCCCAACGGGAATACCCGTTGTGACCGGGAGGAGGTACTTGAAGAGAACGTATGTTAGGATGCCCTCGGGTATGTATGATATCACCGCAGAGATTATGTTGGAATACCTCGTTTCCCGGAGCCAGTTGAATACATATCCAGCGGTGAGACCCGTAAGTGCCTTGCCGACTGGCAGTCCTACACCTGTCACGATATTTCCCTGGCTGAACCCGAACTGGAATGCCGCTACGAGGCCACCCACGGCCCCTGTTATCGCTCCGATTGTTGGCCCGCCGTATATGGCGGCTATGAATGTTGTTAGGTGGCTGATATCGAGAGCGATGCTAACGGTCACGGGTCCCAACGGTATGTTTGGGGCGATGGGGGTTAGCTGCATAGTTATGAAGCTCAGTACGTTTCCCAGCGACGCCATGATCGCGATGAACATGAGGCTCTTTGAGTTAACTCGATTGTACATGGTTTAAAAAAACGCATGTTAACCAATTTAGGGGTTATCACCAATTATTGAGTATTACACCGCTTGATGAGGGCTTTTAGCACCTGGACGGCCTCATCAGCACGGGATGCCTTGACAAGTATATGGTCCCTGAGGAAGGTGGACAGCGCGAAGATACTTATCCCCGCCTCCGCGAGCACCGCTGATACGACTGAGAGGAACCCAACCAGGCTCAGGTCCAGTACGATATCGAAGGTTATTGCCCTGTATGGGCTCTCTACTTGGCTTGACTGGAAGAGTCCTTTAATTGTGTCCCAGTCCGTTGTTTTGAGTATCAGGGAGACCTCGGCGTGGTCTACTGTCACGGATGAAAACGGGTCCAGTTGCTTGAAGGCTTCTAGGGCCCGTTCTTTCTCGGATAGAGCTAAACTGACCAGAATGAACTCGTCTGGGTGTAGTGTGATCTTCGTCGATGCGAAGACGGGCATCATCTCGGGTGAGGGTAAAACTTTGCTCATTTAGCCCAGGTCCTGGATGCGTTTGCCTCGTCTGGTTAACTCCACGATCCTGGCGCTGAGCTTTTTGTTCCTCCTCTTGAGTTCTTTAAGGAGGGCCTTTGGCTTCGATGGGCTCAGCATGTAGATGTTCTTTTCCACGTAGAGGTTTAGGATGATCTGGTCCGAGTTGGTATAGTCCTTGAACTTGAAGCCGCTCTTCCTGAGTATCTCGGCTTGGTCTGTGGCGTATTTCTTTGCCCCCTCATCTATCTTCTCGTCAACTCTGAGGTAGACCTCGGCCCTGTCGATGGACTTGTATGGGATCAGCACGTCCTTCCTGAGCAGCCTCTTGATGGAAAGGCCCTCATTTGTGTAGCTGTACTTGCTTTCGTAGACCGGGAAGAACTGAGGGATATAATAAGTGAGGAACCCGGTGAGGATTAGAACGAGAAAGTCCTCCCAGAAAATGGAGCTGCCGATGGTCATGCCCTCCTGGAAGTGGACCGCGATCACGTAGAAGTTGTAAAGGAATAATGGACCGTTGACAGCAGGTATGGCGTAGCCCAGTATCCTCCTCCGCTGCATCATGGGTAATGATTGGATATCCTCGGGCATTCTCTGTTCCAGTGAATGAACGGGTACCTCGTATTAAATTCCTGTCCTCAACAGAGATAAGGGAGAGGCGGTGAAAGTATGCCCATGACCATCACAGTTCTCCGCCTGGGACACAGGCCGCAGAGGGACAAGAGGCTCTCCACCCACCTTATCCTGTGCGCTAGGGCCCTCGGCGCAGAGAAGGTCATCTACACAGGTATGAGAGACACTAGGCTTGAGGAGGGCATCGCGAATGTGGTCACTGAGTGGGGAGGTAGCTTCGTTCTCGAGTACGCTTCGAGTCACAGGGGTATCATAAGGAACTGGGATGGAAAGATGGTTCACCTCACCATGTATGGTTTACAGGCCCACGAGGCGGTCAAAGAGGTGAAGGAAATCGATGAGCCCCTCCTCATTGTAGTGGGAGGGGCAAAGGTTCCGTGGGACGTATACGAGGAGGCGGACTGGAACGTGTCCGTGACCACCCAGCCCCATAGCGAGGTCAGCGCTCTGGCGATTTTCATGCATTTGTTTCAGGGAGATGCGACGCTGCGGCACGAGTTCCCGGGTGGACGACTGAGGATTACGCCTAGCCACAGGGGAAAGGACGTTGAGGTAGAGGGGGGCAGACGTAAACGTGGGTCAGCAAAGACTAAATCGAGCGAGTCGACATAGTATTAAGGTTAGAATTATGGCGTCCATTTACACGGTAAACGAGGAGACTTTGATTAATATCGCTAGGGTTCTGGGCGGCGACGATGGCGTTAGGATCATCGGGATTCTCAGCGAGCACAAGAACATCACCGTCGAGGAGCTAGCCGAAACCACTGGTATCCAGATAAACGACGTCAGGAAGCTTCTATACAGGTTCTATAACCATAGCCTGATCACGAACAGGCGTTTCAGGGACAAGGAGACGGGGTGGTTTATTTTCCAGTGGAGCCTCCAGCCTGAGCTGGTTGAGGCCTACGTCACGAGCACCAAGCAGAAGATTCTGCGGAAGCTTGAGTCCAGGCTTGAATATGAGCTAACGCATGAGTTCTATCACTGCGGTAACCCCCAGTGCCCGAATACGACGTTCGAGGTGGCCATGGATACGGTTTTCCACTGCCCTCAATGCAACGAGCCGCTGCATAGGGTGGATAATAACCCCGTAATTGAGTTCCTTGAGAAGAAGATCGCGGAGATCAAGGAGGAGCTTGACACCTGAGTCTCCCCTCTCGGGAGGAGGCCATCGGGATTCTTGAGGCCGTGGGCACCCCCAGCCATGTCATCGAACACTGCATCAACGTGACAAAGATAGCTCTGCGAGTGGGCAGCCAGCTCATCTTCAGGGGCCACGATGTGGATATGCGGCTGGTTGAAGCGGGGGCGCTGCTTCACGATATAGGCAGGAGCAGGACCCACGACGTGGACCACGCCATTGTGGGGGCGGAGATCGCGAGGGAGATGGGGTTGCCGGAGGAGCTGGTGGGTATCATCGAGGTCCACATAGGGGCGGGTATTCCCGCCGACGAGGCCGTTGAGCTGGGGCTGCCGGAGAGGCATTTCTTCGCCGAGACCCTTGAGGAGAAGATAGTGGCATACGCCGACAAGCTGATCATGGGCAGGCGTGAGGTGCCTTTCGAGACGACGGTGGACAGCTTTGCTTTGAAGCTGGGGGAGGATCACCCCAGCATCGACAGGTTGTGGACGCTGCACAACGAGATGTCGGATCTTCTTGGTGGCTGACGCGTTAACGTTTTATGTAGGGCGATGATCCAATAGGATTAGCGTGGGCCGGTAGTCCAGCACGGTAGGATGCCGCCTTTACGAGGCGGAGGTCGGTGGTTCAAGTCCTCCCCGGCCCACCATTTCTTGGTAACAGTAGGTGGTAACTTCGGGAAATTTATTTTCCTGTGCGATGTGTTGGTACCGGGTGTGATTTTATGCGATGGGATACTTTTGGGAT
>JABXKY010000251.1 GCA_013619005.1 Candidatus Bathyarchaeota archaeon
ACACCAAATATATGAAAAAAACAAAGAAGAAGACCCTCGACACGCACGCCAAGGGCAGGTAAATCCTAACTCACTAAGCTACCAAGCTAGTGCCTTAAGCACCTCAGGAGGTAGCTAGTACCTCACCTCAACCCCATCAGGTATACTTACCACCGCTAGAACATACCCGATCATATACATTGGTATGCGCGCGTGCAAGCGAAGGAAGCGACTATGTGTAAGCCGGTACGCTGTGGTACGCTATGGTACGCTATGTACTGAACTGGTGTTAGAGTAGTCTATCCAGAACACCACAGGTAGCAGGTGCAGCGTACAGCGTACATCGTGTAGGGTGCAGGCGTGCGCGTGTTTATAGTTGAGTACATCGTAGATTTGTTTTCTTCACTGGGTAAGTATTCGCTTCTCATGAAACATGAATCCTATGCACGTATTTCACGATTCATGAAGCAGATATCAGATCATACACAAAAAACGTGGGTTTTATCTCTGCGAGCCATAACCCAGTACCATGAGCGATGAGCCAAGGTTCTCCCCGAACCTCGTCATGTTGGTAAGCATCGTGGCCGTATCGACGGCTTCTATCCTCATCAGGTGGAGCGATGCGCCCGCGGTCATCATCGCCATGTACAGGATGATCATCAGCGTGGTCATGCTTCTCCCTTTCTTCATCATGAACGACGGCGTCGCAAAGCTAAGGGAGCGGGGGGCGAGGGACATCCTCGGCTTGTTTGGCGTTGGAGTGGTTCTGGCCATCCATTTCGCGTCATGGATCACCAGCCTGGGCATGACCTCCGTGGCCAGCAGCGTAGTCTTCGTCCACATCGACCCCATCTTCGTTGCCCTGGTAAGCCACTTCTTCCTCAAGGAGAAGATCAATGGGCGGGTCCTAGCTGGGATTGTTATCAGCCTGATTGGCGTGACGATCATCGCATTGGGTGACGCCGGGGCCAGCGAGGCCAGCCTAATGGGGGACCTACTTGCGCTCCTTGGAGGCTTGATGCTGGGCATCTACCTGCTCGGTGGAAGGATGTTCAGGAGGGACTTGGACCTGACAACCTATGTTGTCCCCGTTTACGCCTCGGCTGCCGTCGTCCTGCTTTTAATGAGCCTGCTTACTGGGGCGCAGTTGATAGGTTACGCCTCGAGGGACTATATCCTCTTCTTCCTCATTGCGCTTGTCCCCATGATATTCGGGCACACGTTCTACAACTGGGCGTTGAGGTATGTCTCCGCGCCCGTTGTATCTGTTAGCCTTCTGGGTGAACCTGTGGGGGCGTCGATACTGGCCTTCTTTTTGCTCAACGAGGTGCCTGGGAACCAGGTGATACTGGGCGGCGTAGTAACACTGGCCGGGATATTGTTGAGTTCGTATCGCTCCGAGTAGAAAAGGCCCTTTTAAGGTCTTTTAGCTAAATTCTATCGTTTTTATGTTGATGACACAGAAGCTTTAAAGACCGAATCGCTTGTTTTAACGCCAAGTTCATTCCGAAAGCCCATAGAGTGTGTTCATTTGGACGCAAATATAATTGTGATACTCATCTCGTTAACCCTGTTCCTCGCATACACAAGCGGGATACTGTTCACGTTGACGAGGGTCCCCGATATCGTGTGGATGATCGGTTTCGGCATCCTATTCGGGCCCGTGCTCGGGATATTCAAGGCCGACAATATCTCAAACCTCACCCCATTCGTAGTGGTGATGGCACTGAACCTCCTATTATTCGAGGCAGGGCTAAGCGTGGACCTGAAGACCTTCAAGGAGAGCCTGCAGAAATCAGGTTACCTAGGGGTAATCACCTTCTCCCTAACTGTCTTCGTGATCGGTAACCTCCTTCACCTCATTCTCCCGGCGACGTTCACCATAACGGAGGGACTATTATTCGGGGCGATGATAGGAGGCACAAGCACGTCGACGGTCCTCTCTATCCTTGGTTGCATGGGCATGAGCAGCAACGATGCGGCCGAGTGCAGGCTATTCCTGGTGCTGGAGTCCATAGTCACTGACAGCCTCAGCATAGTGACCACCATGACCCTTATCCGGCTCATCCAGATGCCCGAGATCCCATTAACCGAGGGTGTCAAGGACATCGTGTTCGTGTTCATAGTCGCCA
This sequence comes from Candidatus Bathyarchaeota archaeon, assembly GCA_013619005.1. Taxonomy (GTDB): domain Archaea; phylum Thermoproteota; class Bathyarchaeia; order TCS64; family TCS64; genus RBG-16-57-9. The sequence continues at coordinate 2,112 of JABXKY010000251.1, forward strand.
TCCTCGTCGGGTTCGGCGTGGGGGTGCTCTGGGTGCAGATTCTTGATGTCGCGAGGAACAGGCCCTTCAACTACATCATGACCATCGCGATGCTCTCCGTGAGCTACACTTTCGGTGAGCAGATAGGTGGGCCAGGGGCAGGCGCCCTGTCTGGTCTGGTCTTTGGGCTTACCATGACCAATTACCCCATTTTCGCGTCCCGTTTCAAACTCAAGCAGAAGGTCAGGGTCGAGAAGCGGAGGCTGAGGGCGTTCTACGAGGAGATTACGTTCCTCATCAAGTCAATCCTTTTCCTGTTCGTTGGGCTCCAGTTCAGTTTCTCGGCCATGCACATCGCGCTTGGAGTGGGACTTGCCATAGTGATAGGTCTGATAAGGTACTCCTCGGTCACCGTGACGGGGTTCTTCGTGCCCCTGAGCCAGGTGGAGGTGAAGGTATCGAGGCTGGAGTTCAGCAACGGACTCACCGCTCTTGTGCTCTCACAAGTTCCTGGCCTCGTGGAGGGCAGCCATCTCTTCACGGATACAGGGGTCTTCGTCAACCTGATAGTGCCGATCGTCATGACAACGGCGCTATTCGGGGCGATAGCCGGTCCGATACTCTATAAGGACAAGCCAAAACCCGAACTGGTGCCTGAACCCTTAGATGAGGTTTAAAGGCGATAAGAACTTAGGGCTGTGCATGATTGATAACACCGTTTTCATGGAAAAGGTTCAGGACGAGGCGGACAAGGTTCTCCCTGAGCTGAAAAAAGTAAAGGACGAGATCGGACTCAATCCTGAGCTCGGGAGCGAGGAAGAGAAATCAAGCCAGCTCCTAGTTGACCTGCTCCGAGGTCACGGGTTTGAGGTCGAGTACCCCTTCTTCGGGATGCACACAGCCTTCAAGGCAGTGAAGAAAGGAAAGGAGTCCGGCCCGGTCATTGCGATATGCGCAGAGTACGACGCCCTTCCGGGTGTCGGGCACGGGTGCGGTCACAATATCATCGGAACCGCAGGGGTCGGGGGAGGCATTGCAGTCAGTAAACTCCTTGACGACCTCCCCGGCGAGGTATGGGTCATAGGGACCCCGGCCGAGGAAGGGCATGGACCGTACGGTGGCTCAAAGGTTCGCATGGCGGAGCAGGGCGTGTTCGACGGCGTTGACGTAAGCTACATGATCCATCCCATGACTGGCACCTCGATGGTCACCGGCAACTTCCTGGCCGTCTCGGGGATCACATTGAAGTTCAAGGGCAAGACCGCCCACGCCGCGGCCGATGCCCACAACGGGCAGAACGCCTTGAACGCGGCCGTACTCACATACATGGCCATCCACGCCAACAGGCAGCAGCTCAGGAGGGACGCCAACCCGGTGGTTCACGGTATCATAACCGAGGGAGGGCTGGCTAACAACATCATCCCCGACAAGGCCGTCCTCAGGTTCGGGGTCAGAAGCAGCGATGACACCTACGTCCCCGAGCTCGTGGAGATGGTGGTCAATAGCGCCAAGGGCTCTGCGCTGGCAACAGGATGCGAGCTGAAATACACCGTCAGCTCTGGCCTGAAATCAAACCTGCCAAACGACGGCCTCGAAAAGCTCTTCATAAAGGTCTTCGAGGCGCTGGACCACGAGTACACGGACCCAGTAGCCGTAGCCAAGATGCCGCCGGGGGGCAGCACTGACTTCGCGGACGTGACCCACGTCGTTCCAGGCATCCACCCCATGATCGGTCTCGCCCAAGAGGAGATGGCGATGCACAGCAAAGAGTTCGCCGATGTCACCATGACACCCGAGGGGGACAAGGGACTCGAGGTGGGAGTCAAGGCGCTGGCCATGGCGACCGTGGAGCTCCTCACGAACCCTGAGATGCTGGCTGAGATCAAGGCCGAGTTCGAGAAGAGAAGGCTAAAATAATCAACTCTCACCCCTTTTTCATTACTATGACTCCTGATCCCTTCTGGCAGAACCCTAAAACCGTAGCTTTGAAGGACGGTACCCCTGTCACGTTGAGACCGGAGGAGGCTGGGGACCTTGAGCCCACATGGGAGATGTTCTCAACGCTCTCACAGGAGACCCTCGAGTTCCTGCCGATTCCCTTCAACAGGGAGCGGATTGAGGGCTGGTTCAAGAACATAGACTTTGATCAGCACCTACCCATCCTTGGTTTCGTTGAAGAGGACGGTAAGACGCGGGTGATCGCCTCCGCGACCCTGGGTTTCAAGTCGATGGCGCTGTACAGTCACAGGGCAGAGTTCGGGATCACCGTCCACGACGACTACCAGGACCTGGGACTGGGCACCACGCTGACCAGGTACATGATTGATATCGCCCGTGAAAGGGGTATCAAGAAGGTAGACCTCATGGTGGTGGCCCACAACGAGAGGGCCATAAGCATCTACGAGAAGCTTGGCTTCAAGATTGAAGGCCACCTCAAGATGACCCACTTCAACCATGTGCTCAACGAGTACTGCGACGAGTACAAGATGGGTTTGCTGCTGGAGGACTAGTTCCTAATCCTCTCCAGCAGCCTCGGCACGGCGATCAGTGCGTCCCCCTGGTGGGCCACCGGGTTCTCCCTCACCGTGAAGATGTAGCCCGTCTGGGGGGCTTTCAGCACCTGGAGGGTCTCGAAGGTCCGGGGGCTGTAGATGAAGCCTATCCTGTCCCCCTCCTCCACCATGTCGCCTAGCTTGACCTCAGGGATGAATATTCCTCCCCTTTGCGCAAATGCGTAGAATTTTTTCCTCTCGGCGAGCCACTCAAGCTTGACCTGGGTCTCGGGCATCACCATATCCCCCTCGATTATCCCAAGGTTCAACATGATGTTCCTGACGCCGTTGTATGCGATCGTCACTATCTCCTCGTCGAAGTGGCCGAAGCCCCCCAGCTCAGGTACGATGGCAGGGATGCCGTTGTCAACGCAGCTTGCCCTGAGGGTCGCCCTTCCCCCGTAGGCCTCCGCCTCCACGTACATGATGGGCGCCCCGAATAGGTGGGCCATCTCCTCGGACCTTAACGCTGTCTCGCTGGGCGCCAGCTCGGACACCCCGTCCGCCTCGTAGAACACCCACACCGGGTTGTTCCTGCCAGCAGTGTGGAGGTCCACCACCTCGTCGGCGTGGCTCACTAGCTCTGTCCATATGAGGTGAGCCATCCTCTCGGTC
>JABXKY010000160.1 GCA_013619005.1 Candidatus Bathyarchaeota archaeon
GATCGAGGGCTTCTTCGACCTCTGCAAGTTCAGGGGCTTGACGGGGGATCAGGGGGTAATGATCCCCGAGAGCAACGTCAAGAACCTGATGCTCAGGGAGGACGTGGTGGAGGCCATCAAGGAGGGCAAGTTCCACATCTACCCAGTGGGGTCCATCGATCAGGGTATCGAGGTCCTGACAGGGGTGGCGGCGGGGGAGCCCGATGAGGACGGCGGCTATCCTGAGGGCTCGATTAACTACCTGGTTCAGAGCAGGCTGGATGAGATGGCCGAGCTTATGAAGCCCAGGAAGGCCATCAACGACGAATAACACCCCTTTTTATTTCACCCGTCTTAATCTTCCTCGATAAACGCCATGTCAGAGGACATCTATGACATCATAATCATCGGCGGTGGACCCGCTGGTCTCACCGCGGCCATCTACGCTGCGAGGCACAACAACAAGACCCTCATTCTTGAGGGAAACAAGATCGGTGGTAAGTCACTTCAGGCTCACTGGGTCGAGAACTACCCCGGGTTCCCTGACGGTATCAGCGGACCTGACCTGATGGCGCTCATGGAGAAGCAGGCGGCCAAGTTCGGTGCCGAGTTCAGCACCGAGACTGTTGTTGGTATCGCTGATTTCGGTGAGCTGAAGATGCTAACCACCAGGAAGGGGGTTAGGCAGGCAAAGGCAGTCATCGTCGCCACCGGTATGAGCAGGAGAAGCCTCAGCGTCAAGGGTGAGAACGAGTTCAAGGGCAGGGGCGTCAGCTACTGCGGTGTCTGCGACGGCCCGTTCTTCAGGGAGAAGACAGTGGCCATCATCGGCGGAGGCCACGAGGCGGTACATGATATCGAGGTCCTCGGTGAGTCGGCCTCCAAGGTCTACGCGATCCCAGGTAAGAAGGGGTTCAGCGAGGAATACCCGGAGATAGAGCACCTTCAGAAGGACCCCAAGGTGGAGTTCATCTACGACGCGGACATCACGGAGATCGGGGGCTCTGATTTCGTGGAGTACGTCAAGCTGGATAACGGCCAGGAGGTCAAGCTTGACGGCGTCTTCATCGTGCTTGAGCACATCTCGACATCCACCATTCTGGGTGATGCCGGTGTGGTGACCGACGCGGGGGGCTGCATCCTCGTTGACAGGGACCAGAAAACCAACGTGGATGGCCTCTTCGCTGCCGGCGACTGCTGCTGCAAGGGGCTCCAGATAGTCACGGCGACGGGGATGGGGGCCCAGGCAGCACTGAACGCCATGAAGTACGTGAAGCAGCTGGGAAGAAAATGAAGAAGGTAGAGCTATTTTACAGCCCAGCGTGCCCTCACTGCCCCCAGGCCAGGGAGCTACTCAAGGAGTACAAGGAGGCTAACCCGGGCTTCAAGTACGCGGAGGTTAACACGTTCACACCGGAGGGAGTGGACAGGGGTATGAGTCTCAGAGTCATGGCCGTGCCCTGCGTCGTGGTTGATGACGAGATCATGATCGTGGGCTGGCCGTTCTCGGCTGAGGACATATTGAAGGCCATCCAGTAGATAGTCTTTTTTAAACCATTAATCATCTCCCCACCTGATACAGCATGGGGAAGATCAGTCACATTCACGCGAGGGAGATCCTTGACTCCCGGGGTAACCCCACCATTGAGGTTGAGGTCACCACTGATGACGGCTACTTTGGAAAGGCCGCCGTGCCCAGCGGGGCCAGCACCGGGATCTACGAGGCGGTTGAGCTGAGGGACAAGGGGGAGAGGTTCTACGGGAAAGGCGTCTCAAAGGCGGTTAGGGGTGTTAAGGAGGAGATTTTACCAAAGCTGAGGGGCTACGATGTGTCGGACCAGTCCAAGATTGATGCCTTGATGATCGAGCTGGATGGGACAGAGAACAAGGCCAGGCTGGGGGGAAACGCCATCCTGGGTGTGAGCATAGCGTCGGCGCAGGCAGCGGCGGCGTCAAGGGGGGTTAAGCTGTACGAGTACATCAACCCTGACGCGAGGCTGCTCCCCGTGCCGTTCTTTAACGTGGTCAATGGCGGGATGCATGCGGGGAACCAGCTTGACTTCCAGGAGTTCATGGTGGCGCCCACGGGGGCTGCAAACTTCGCCGAGGCGTTGAGGATGGGCAGCGAGATATACCAGACCCTCAAGGGCAAGCTCCTTGAGGACTACGGGAAGAACGCCATCAATGTGGGGGACGAGGGCGGTTTCAGCCCCCCAATGAAGTCGCCTGAGGAGGCCATAGAGGCCATCATCGCGTCCACGGAGGAGCTGGGCTACTCAGAAAAGGTGACCCTTGCTATGGACGTGGCCGCCAGCAGTTTCTTCGCTGGTGAGGGCGTCTACAATTACAGGGGGAATACAATCAACACGGGTGAGCTTATCGAGGTTTACGTTGACCTCGTGGATAAATACCCCATATCAAGTATCGAGGACCCCCTTGAGGAGGAGGATTACCAGGGGTTCGTGGATATGACTAAAACAGTTGACATCCAAGTCTTGGGGGATGACATTTTCGTCACAAACCCCAAGCGCCTCCAGAAGGGGATTGACATGGGGGCATGTAACGCACTGCTCTGGAAGGTGAACCAGATCGGAAGCCTCACTGAGGCACTGGAAGCGGCTAAGCTAGCCATGGATAACGGCTACAACGTCATGGCGAGCCACAGGAGCGGCGAGACAGAGGACCCGTTCGTGGCCGACCTGAGCGTGGCCCTAGGCTGCGGCCAGATCAAGAGTGGGGCCCCGTGCAGGGGCGAGAGGACGGCCAAGTACAACCAGTTGCTGAGAATAGAGGAGTGGCTTGGGGAGAGGGCGTCCTACCCTAAATCCCTATTCAAGTAATCTAGTGCGCGCGCGCAGTCTGAAGGTGAAGGTTGGCTAGAGAAAAGAGTCAATAGAATGCGGAAAGCAAAATCAGATGGCAGAATCAGTTAAGGCAGTTTTTCGTAGCGATTCGTATACGTTAAATGCTATGGAACTCTCCTTTCACCCGTTGATTAATTTGACTAAGGTGGAGATTCCCCATCATTGCTGGTACGACGACAAGCCCCTTGAGCTGACCTTCCCCGACGAGTGGAAGGTGCACCTGTGCAAGGTCGCATCAGAGGACGCAAAGCCCATGACCCCCGAGGAGATCAAGGCAGCGTTACACAACCCGGTTGGCCAGAAGCCCCTAGCCAAACTCGCGGAGGGCAAGGAGGAGGTCGTCATCATATTCGACGACATGACCAGGCCCACTAAGACGTTCCAGTACACGCCTTACATCCTTGAGACGCTGCACAAGGCGGGCATCCCCGAGGACAACATAAGGTTCATCATCGCCCCGGGCACCCACGGCACCTACGGCAGGAGGGACTTCGTAAAGAAGCTGGGCGACGACATAGTGTCCAACTACGCCGTATACAACCACAACCCCTATGATATCCTTGACTACCTTGGCAAGACCAGCTATGGCACCCCAGTGTGGGTCAACAGCGAGGTGATGGCATGTGACCTCAAGATCGGCATCGGCACTGTGCTTTTCCACAGGCTCACCGGCTTGAGCGGCGGGGGTAAGATGATCAGCCCTGGAGTCTGCGGCATGGAGACCATCAAGTACAACCATGGCGACATCGGCGGGTTCGGACCTGGATTGACGCCGTGCAAGTCCACGGGCTACCTCATGAACGAGGACAACAGGATGAGGATGGACATGGAGGAGACCGCCAGGATGGCGGGGCTTGACTACAAGATCGACACTGTGCTCAACCTCCAGCGTGACCCCATTGAGCTGTACGCCGGTGACTTTGTCAAGACCCAGCGCAAGGCAGGGGCAGGGGTGGTGAAGTGGCACAGGACAGAGAACCCTGAGTCCGACATAGTGGTGGCTGGGGCGTACATGAGGGAGAACGAGCCCTACCTGAGCCTCTGGCCCATGTACAACACGGTGAGCGAGGACGGGACGCTGGTCATGGTCAACGATGACCCCAACGGGGACATCAACCACTGGCTCTTCAACAGGCACGGTAAGGAGGTCGGAGCATGCCTGTGGAACCCGGCCAAGCGCAGGGTGCTCAAGGGCAAACGGATGATCGTCTTCGGTGATTACCCGCTGAAGAGCTTCCTGTGGAGGCACGACCTTGAGGAGGTCGTGTGGATCAGGAAGTGGGACGAGGTCATCGAGGAGCTGAAGAACCACCACGGCGTGGGCAGTAGGGTGGCCGTCATCCCTGACGGGACTAGCTGCATCCCAGAGAACCCAGTGATGGGTTAAACCCCTTTTCTTATCTCTTTAATATTACCGCACGCCTATTCCTGTAACATGTCAAAGAAGGCAATACAAATCGATGCCAAGGATAACGTGGCTACGACCACAAGCATAGTCGAGTCGGGGGAGGAGGTATCGGTACTCAGCCCCAACGGCGACGTTGTGCTGAAGACCAGGCCCGTCGAGAGGATTATCTTCGGCCACAAGCTTGCACTCAAGGACCTGAAGGTGGACGACGAGATCATCAAGTACGGTGAGGTGATCGGCGTCGCATCAAAGGAGATCAAGGTGGGCGAGTGGCTTCACACCCACAACGTCAACAGCGCCAGGATGAATATAGAGGGCGTCGAGGTCAGGGGGGTCACCTGATGGCACAGTTCTACGGGTACGAGAGACCCGACGGAACGGTGGGCGTAAGGAACCACCTGCTTGTACTGTCGACCATGGACTGCAGCTACGAGCCCGCAAAGAAGATAGCGGAACAAGTGGAGGGGGCAGTGGCCATCACACAGACATACGGCTGCAGGGACGACTCCATGCTGGTCCACAACCTGGCGGGGACCGCGTTGAACCCAAACGTCGCGGGAGTTCTGATCGTCGGGCTGGGGTGCGAGACCCTGACGGGGGACATCCTCATGGAGAGGATAGAGCCCAGCGGCAAACCCGTCTACAACATCACCATCCAGGAGCTGGGTGGAACCATCAAGACCCACGCCAAGGGCGTGCGCATCCTCCAGAAGATGAAGCAGGACGTAGCCGAGCAGAAACGGGAGGCTTTTCCGCTGAGCAAGCTGACCCTCGCAGTGGAGTGCGGGGGCAGCGACGCCACAAGCGGACTTGCAGCGAACCCAGCTGTGGGCGCGGCGGCAGACCTGCTCATAGAGGAGGGCGGGACAGTAATGTTCGGTGAGACCCAGGAGATGTGCGGGACACAGCACCTCCTCGCCGAGAGGGCCGTAAACAAGGAGACGGCCGACGCCATCTACGATATTATCGAGACCCAGATGGCGCGCCAG
>JABXKY010000233.1 GCA_013619005.1 Candidatus Bathyarchaeota archaeon
CTAATACATAGAAGACAATATAAAAAGATAAGGTATAGAGACCAGTATTTACACACGTCTGTGTTCTACATACTGTCTCTTGGGGATCAGCCTCTGCGGTACAATCAGGAAGGCAGTGAGGCTTCCCAGGAAGCAGAGTAGCAGCTGGAACCCTGTGAGCGGCACAACGTGGAATATCACGTTGAACGCGGGAATGTACAGTATCATGAACTGCAGTCCCAGGCCAACAACTACGCTGATAAACAGCATCTTGTTTGCAGTCCACCCCTCCAGCCCCATCTGGAATATGTGCTTGGTCTCACTCCTGCACTGGTAGGCCAGCAAGAACTCGAAGAACACGATGCTGGTGAACGCAACCGTTCTCGCCGTCGCCGCTGCCAGCTCAAAGTCTCCACCCGTCTTTGCGATGGTGTCGATGTAGACCCAGAAGAAGGGTATGAAGTCGCTGATGAAGTCAACAAGCGCCGCGAACACTATGAATCGCCAGAACCTCTTGAGGATGTCCTCCTTGGGGTCCCTCGGCGGGTACTTCATGATGTCCGGGTCCGGTGGGTCGATGCTCAATGCCAGCGCTGGCAGGCCGTCCGTTACAAGGTTGATCCACAGAATGTGGATAGGCAGGAACGGAACTGGTAGGCCAAGCACGGCGGTGACGGTGATCTCAAGGAACTCGTCAAAGTTGGCTGCTAGCATGAGCCTGATGTACTTTGTGACGTTGGTGTAGATCTCACGTCCTCCCTTGATGGCGTGGACGATGGTGGCGAAGTTATCGTCCTCGAGGACCATGTCGCTGGCCTCTTTTGTGACGTCGGTGCCCTTGATGCCCATGGCTACGCCGATATCGGCTGCCTTCAGGGCGGGTGCGTCGTTGACGCCGTCCCCTGTCATGGCGACGATGTGGTTCAGCCTCTTCAGGCTCAGGGCGATCCTCATCTTGTGCTCCGGGCTTACCCTGGCGCAGACTCGGACGTTCTCGATTGTGTCGTCAAGCTGGTCATCGGTGAGCGCCTCGATCTCGATGCCTTCCAGTACGGATAAATCGGTTTCTTCCCTGAGAATTCCGATCTGCTTGGCTATTGCGACTGCTGTGATCCTGTGGTCACCTGTGACCATAACGGACCTAATGCCTGCCTCGGCTGCCATCTTGATAGCCGCTGGCACCTCTTCCCTCGCGGGGTCAATCATTCCCATGAGCCCGACGAAGACAAGGTCCGCCTCGACCTCGTCAACCTCCAGTGCCGATACATCGTAATCATCGGGGAGCTCCTTGTAGGCCATGCCCAGGACACGGAGCGCGTCCTCTGCCATGCCTTGCATGACCGCGAGGTTCTCGTCTATGTCCTTCTGGGTTAGGTCCCTGACCTCCCCGTCAAGGATCTTTGTTGATCTCTCGAGTACCATCTCGGATGCGCCCTTGACGTAGGCGACCAGGTTGCCCTCAGGGGTCCTGTGGACAGTGGTCATCCGTTTCCTTGTTGAGTCGAATGGGATCTCGCTGACCCTCGGGTACTCCTCCTTGAGCGCCTTGACCGGTATACCTGCCTTCTCGGCGGCTACCACGAACGCGCCCTCGGTGGGGTCACCGAAGCAGACCCAGTTGCCGTTGTTCAGCTGGATGGTTGAGTCGTTGTTCAGTGCGCTGATGCGTAGGAGCCGCTCTAGCTGGGGGGCATCAACGGGGTTAACCTTCTCCCCGTTTTCCATGAACTCGCCTTCGGGCTGGTATCCTGCCCCTGTTACATCGATATTCCTGTTGGCTGAGTACATTCTCGTGACAGTCATCTCGTTTTTCGTAAGTGTCCCGGTTTTGTCGCTGCAGATTACCGTGGTGCTTCCAAGGGTCTCAACGCTTGCAAGCCTACGCACGATGGCCTTCTGCTTGGCCATCCTGCTGGTTCCAAGCGCAAGAGTAATGGTCAGCACCGCTGGGAGCCCTTCTGGGATCGCTGAGACCGCAAGGCTGACGCTGGTCATGAAGACCTCCTCGAGAGTCCTGTCGTGTACGAACCAGAGCACGAAGAAGACGAACACTGTCAGCACAAGGCTGATAGCGATGAGCTGCCTGCCCATCTTGTCCATCTTTTGCGTCAGTGGTGGTGGCTCTACGTCGATTGACATGACCATGCCCGCGATCTTACCGAACTGGCTGCTCATGCCAGTCTCAGTGACGACGGCTACGGCCCTGCCGTTGGTGACAACGGTCCCCATGAAGACCATGTTCTTCTGGTCGCCAATACCCGCGTCAGGGGAGACTGTGTCAAGCCTCTTGCTCACAGGCCTTGATTCACCCGTCAGGGCGGCCTCGTCGACTTCAAGGTTTGCCGCCTCAAGGAGCCTGCTGTCAGCCGGTATTCTGCTTCCAGCTTCAAGAATTATTATGTCCCCGGGGACAAGGTCCTTGGAGTCAATTGACTCCTCTTTGCCCGCCCTTAGAACGAGTACATGCGGGGAAACCATTGCCTTCAGGGCCTCCACGGCTTGTTCCGCACGGTACTCCTGGACGAAGCCCAGGATAGCGTTCATGACGACGATTACAAGTATCACATACATGTCCGTCATGGGCTCGCCTTGCTGTACTGCGATGTAGCCTGACACGGCCGCTGATATTACGAGAACTACGACGAGTATGCTTGTGAACTGCTCCCAGAGAAGGTGATACCACTGCTTCTTTGCCTCCTCCTTCAGCTCGTTTGGTCCATACTCTTGGAGTCGTTTAGCGGCTTCCTCATCGGAGATGCCTTCACGGCTAGTCTCCAGCGCGGAAAGAACGCCGTCACTTTCTGTCGAGTGCCAGTCTTTCTTTTCCAAGATTTACACCATTTGAGTTTATTCTAGGTCAGAGTTTGACCTAATTCTACAATGGGAATACTTTATCGCTTAAAACTCCTACGCTGAAAGCACTAATTCAATATTATCTGAAAAATCCTAGCCGTCCAAGACCAGGTAATTCCTCTGTCTAAGATAAATCACCTTGACACCTGCTTTCCTCGCCTTCTGCCTGAGCTCCGAGTCGGTGGTCCCTAGAACCATCCTCTCCCGCGAAGCTAGATTCACAAGGCTGTCATCAACCTCGCCATCGCCGGGGTCCTCGATTAAGGTGCACTGCCCAGCATAAGTCTCCGCCAGCCGTAGCTCCTTGACGAAGCTGGGTTTGGACTTTTCCTTGAGGAGCCTTATCTCGTTCAGTACCCTGGATGAGACGTAAAACTCTGTGAGGTCATTGACGGCGTCAGATGAATCCGTGAAAATATCCACCTTGAAACGTACCGGGATTAATAGAAAGTTTGTGTCGACAAGAATCCTTGTGGGCATTATCCCTCACGGACTGTCCCGAACCCGATGAGCCTCCAGCGGCTTCCGATTCGCCTGCTGATGGCAACGCGGTCACCGGGGAGCGCGCAGACTGGAATTGAAAGGGATGCCTCCAGGTTCTTTTTCTTGATCTGGGTGATTTCACCCATGGTCTTGGCGGTACCGACGTTGAGAAGCATCTTTTCGCCCCTCGCGATCTGTGCCACCTTCTCCTCCATCCTGGTACCGACGACGCTCTCGAACAGCTCGTAATCAAGGTTGAGCGAGTCCAATACTGGGGGGAGGGTCCCTGGCTCGCCGATGAGGCTTCCAACCAACCCGTCCGATTTTGATAGACTCGGGTCCAGCTGTGTGCCAACCCCCGCAAGTCCTCCTGGGAGGGCCGTGTCAACCGCGGTACCTCCCACATGGAGGCTTGTGATCTTGGTGTAGAGCTCCCGCATCTTGATCCGGTTCTTCTGCCTCTGGGGCAACCCGGGCCTTATCTCCACCTCTTCCCCTAGCTTGAAGCTTCCCTGTGTAATGCTTCCTCCGATTACGCCTCCCACCATCTCCTCGATCTCGGTTCCTGGCTTGTTCACGTCAAAACTCCTGACGATGTACATCCTGGGTGGCAGGTCTGGGTCTCTCTCAGGTGTGGGCAGGTACTCCTGCATAGCCTGAATAAGCAAATCCACGTTGACGACCTGTTGAGCTGAGACGGGGATTATTGGCACATCCTCTGCGATGCTGCCCTTGAGGAATTTCTTGATGTCCTTGTAGCTCTCCTCGGCGTCCTCCAGTGTGACGAGGTCGATCTTGTTCTGGACGACGATGAGCTTCGTTAGTCCCATGGCCTGGATGGCCGCCAGGTGCTCACGTGTCTGTGGCTGGGGGCATTTCTCGTTCGCAGCTATGACCAGTATAGCTCCGTCCATTACGGCGGCGCCGCTGAGCATGGTCGCCATCAGGATTTCGTGGCCAGGGGCGTCCACGAAGCTGAGGGTCCTCTGAAGCTCGGTCTCTGTGTCACAGTTGGGGCATGTCTCTGTTACGCAGTAACACTCGGGCTCGTCGCAGTTCGGACACTTGTAGATTGCTGTATCGGCGTATCCTAGCTTGATTGTGATTCCACGTTTCAGCTCCTCGCTGTGGCGGCTCGCCCATTCCCCAGTTATTGCCTGGACTAGGGTCGTCTTTCCGTGGTCTACGTGTCCGATGGTGCCTATGTTGACTTCAGGTTGTTGTGGTAGTTTTGGAATATGGATTCGCCCCTGTGGATCGTGCTTTCACTACTGAATCTTTGCTTAAATACGTATCCCCACTCGCGAGACTTGTATGGGTACTGTATTGGTAGAGTAGGTAAAGAGTTATATCTGAAACGCCGTGACTATTGGATATCAGGTGTAGAAAATGAGCGATAAGGTAGATGTCAAGATCAGTAAGGAGCTCTATGACAAGGTCAAGGAAAAGATAACCGGGACCAGCATCACAACCGTCGAGGAGTACATCGAGCTGCTCCTTGAGAACGAGTTCCCTGAGGAGACCGAGTACACCGCTGAGGAAGAGGAGCTCATCAGGGAGCGCCTCAGGCGACTGGGATACATCGAGTGATACATATGCCAAGACCACACGGCGGAAAACTGGTGAACAGGCTTACACAGGATAGTGATATAGACCGGGTCAAGGCAGAGGCGCTGGAGATGCCCAAGGTCTCGGTTAGCCACGAGTCGAGGCTGGACTTTGAGAACATCGCGTTCGGACTTTATAGTCCACTCAAAGGACCGCTGACGGAGGCAGATCTGGACACGGTCGTATCAAACGGCAGGCTCAGCAATGACACCCCTTGGACTATCCCCATACTATTGGATGTAACAGAGGATGACGCCTCCATGTTTGAGACAGGAGATTCAAGAGCCGCAGAGAGCGACGGAGAAC
>JABXKY010000343.1 GCA_013619005.1 Candidatus Bathyarchaeota archaeon
CGTTGATGGACTCCATGATGGCGATCCTTCCTTTTACCTCGGCGTTGCTCGGGATCTGCTCCTTCATCTGGGTCATCTCCTCTAGGCTCTCAATCGCCTTCTCGACCAGCCCCGGTATCCTGTGGGGGTAGCTATACTTGCTCAGCTCCTCAAGGACGAGGCGCTTGAAATCCATGGTCTGGTCAGCCCCCAGGGCATGTGTCAGCAGCTGTGCCTCATGCTGGGCGAACTTCCTATCCAGCTTTGACATGATCTGGTCTCCTAGGGGACCGTTCTCGAACATATCCGAGATGGCGGCGTAGGCTGCGAGTCGTTTTCCCTCCTGTCCCAGCTCATTTTTGAAGGTATCGTAGACCAGCACGGAAGCGCAGTCTCCGGTCTCTAGCCTGATCGTTACTCCCATCTTTTTGAGGCGTCCCATTAACTTGGGGCTCATCTGGTGGTGATCTATGATGTGGATGTCTGCGAACTCCTTTATCCTCATAAGCTCCGGTTCAAGGGCGTCCCTTATGTTCAGGTCGCAGATGTAGAGCATGTCCACTGGAGGGTTGACCTTCTGAAGGGCGTTCTCCAGGTTGTCATAGTTAGCTAGGTATACGTCGCTGCCCTTGACCCTTTTCAGGAAGGCGCCGCAGGTTAAGCCGTCCGCGTCGTCGCCGTGCACTATCGATAGAACTGTCATCTTGTGGTCCCCGGAATTTCATTTAACTTGGAGGCGTCACCTAAAAAGGGTGGGGTGCGCCTTTGAACTCATCGTTTTTTCATGGTTAATATTTCAAATAGTAGTTGGATATTCTATTGCGTTATGGCAAAAGAGATGGCTATTGTACTTATTAACATGAAACCAGATGCCGAGGGCATAGCTGACTCCCTCAGCGCTATAGCGGGTGTCACGGAGGTCCATGGTCTCTACGGTATCTACGATATCATCGTGTTCGTTGAGGCGGAGTCCATGAGCGCGTTGAAGGATATCATCAACTCCAAGATTAGGAGGCTCGAGGATATCAACGCGACGCTGACGATGATCGTCGGCTGATCCCCTAATACCCTTTTCCCGGATCGCAGATATTGAGAAGTTTCTCTCCCTTGACGTAACGCTCTAGGTTGGTGCAGAACTGATCCACAATCCTGTCGCCGATATATGGGCTGCTGTGGCTGTCGTGGGGAATCAGCAGTACGTTCTCCATATCCCAGAATGCGTGATCATCGGGCAATGGTTCAACTTCGAGGGCGTCAAGGTACGCGCCGGAGAACCAGTTCTCCTCTAGCGCTTTGATCAGCGCTGGCTCATCGGCCACTGCTCCCCTGCCGATGTTGATGTAATATCCCGTGGTCTTCATTGCCCTGAACTCGGACTCGCCCAGCATTCCCCTGGTCTCGGGTGTCAGGGGCGCGGCAACTACAATGTAGTCGGCTTCTGGAATATAGTCTAATAGCTCTGATGTCGGGAACACCTTGTCCACGTTGGTTACGTCCTCGACCCTTCTCTTTGTCCCTATGACCCTCATGTCAAACGCCTTGCACAGGGCTGCTGTCCTCTTACCTATGTTTCCCAGTCCGATGATGAGGGCAGTCCTCTTGTAAAGCTCATCACACTTGAGTTGGCTCCAGAGATGCTTTTTCTGGTCTATCCTTCTCTGTTTTAGGAGTTTGGCGTGATCAAGCATGGCAGTGATGACGGCCTCAGCGATTGGATAAGTATGGAGACCGGGGGCGTTGGTGAGCGTTACGGACCCATCAAGCACCTGTGGCGTGATGTTGTCGCTGAAACCGGTGCTACACAGTTGGATCCATTTCAGGCCTGGCACGAAGAACTTCTGGTAGTCCTCCCAGTCCAGCTCGCCGTGGTAATGGGTCCTGTTTCCTCCCTCGGCGAGAACCACCTCGATGCCGTCAACTTCCACGACCTTGTCAGGAGGAACCTCTATCAGTTCAATATCGGGGCTTATTGATTTGATCTGCTCCTTGTGCTTGTCCTGGAGCCAGTTGAGGTCACTCTTGGGGAACTGGTACCCCCTCGGGATACCGCTAACGGCTACCTTGATGGTCATAGTGCTAAAACATGGGGTACGTTATAGAAAAGGGATTAGGCGGGAATCCTGCCGGGCGGTGCTGCATCCTTTCTAACCTCAGTCCACTCCAGGAAGGACTGGATTACCTTCAACCCGATGGTTCCGAAGGTGAAGTAGATGAACACCCTTAGATCCATCACGATGGTGCTGGTCACGCCCTGTTGGTCGACTGTGAACTCCGTGAGCCCCATGCTCATGATGTTTCCAGCCCCAAGCAGGATTACCATGAATATCAGTGACGAAAGGTTCTGTCCGATGGTCACCAGCAGCGAGATAACGCTTGTCTCATCAACGAATCCTTTTATCAGTGTCAGCGCCGCCGTGACGACTCCTATTATCATCATCTGGTTGAACAGCGATGGAAGGTCGAAGCCGTACTCCGTAGCCATGGCCATGGTCTCGGGGCTCAGGTAACTCGGTGCGATGTACGGGATGCCTACATATATCACCAGTGTTATCAGGGCCGAGATTATTGCCCCTGTCCTGTTGTTCGCTATTACTGTGCACCTCCTGACATTGTCATTGTATTGCTGAAACTGATGAGGTCATATAGAGTGGTCACATGCATATCTATCACCCACGCCACATCCGCCCCCTCCATAAGGTACTCTTCAGCAGTTGCCTGTGACAACGACAACTCAAGATCCACTGGGATCTGGGAACGTGCTGGAATCGTGAGCTCCGCGGCGTCGCTGGCAATCTCCTCATCACCGTCAACCACCAAGCTAATGGAGACGCTGAGCTTTGCGTCAAGGTATCCCGGGTTGCTGGGGGTGATCGAGAATGGAATAATGACGGGGTCCCCGATCTGTAATTCGATTTCTCCCTCCCCCTGGGGTATCGCTGTGGAGAAGACGCTTACCATTGTGTACAAGCCTAGCACCATGGCCACCGTCCCAGCTAGCTGGACGACGGTTATGAGCAGGCCAATGATTTTAGATGCCTTCAAATAATTTCACTGGTGTCTATTTCCAGTCACGATATTAAAACTCTAAGTAAAAAGGGCGAGCCCCATTGTCACCTGACCTTCTGCGATGAGCACAGGACTCAAACGTCGCGCGAGTAATGTTCAGGTCATAATTGAGAGAGGAAACTAGGGTTTTACCTTTGGAAAACCTCGACGGTGTGCTGAAGGTCGCTCTCACCTAGAGCCTGAACCGTAAAAGCAATGAGCTTACCCAGGTTCTCAAGGTCCGTGAGGCTGATGACCTCGTTGGGGCTGTGCATGTACCTGTTGGGCATGCTGATGAGGCCGCATATGGTGCCGCCGCGCTCGACCTGGATTGCCCATGCATCGGTGCCACTCCTCGATGGAATGCCCTGTCTCTGGCATGGAAGCTCGTGTTTCTCGGCCACTGACTCCATCATCTCCCATAATGCCCGTGTGAAGTTTCCACCAAGGGCAACGACTGGTCCCCCACCGATCTTGATCCCGGCTACCTGGTTTGCCTTGACGCCTGGAGCCACCGCGTGTGTTACGTCGGTGGCTATCGCGGCCCACGGCTTGATGTTGTAGGATGCGATGGTGGCTCCCCTCAGCCCGATCTCCTCCTGGACCGTTGCTACGAAGTGGACCTTGATGTTCTTTGGTGGGTTCTCCTTGAGTATCTCCATTGTCGTGACGAGTCCTGCGACGCAGCATATATCGTCGAACGCTGGTCCAACGAGTTTGTCTGAATCACTTGTGCCGAGGCGCGTTACGTCGAGGTATGGTGTGCAGACGGTTCCCGGCTTGACGCCCAGCTTTTCCGCTTCCTCCTTGGAGTCAACTCCAAGATCAATGAGCATGTCCTTCAGATCGGGGCTCTTGTCCCTCTCCTTGGCATCTGTAAGGTGCGCCGCCTTGACCGCGACCGCCCCGATTATATAGTCCTCTGGGCCGTCGCCTATCCAGATCTTGACCCGTGTCCCGTAGGCGACCCTCTTGTCCCAGCCGCCTACCTGTGTGAAACCGGCGAACCCGTTGTCCTGAACGTAGGTGATCATGAACCCCAGTTGGTCGTAGTGACCGGCCAACATCACATCCCTCTCGCCATCTCCGAGTGTCCCAATCACGTTTCCCATCACGTCGACACTAACCGAGTCACAGTACTTGCTGAATACCTCGATGATTCGCTCCCTGCGCTGCTGCTCAAACCCAGTGACGCTTGGGGCCTGCATGAAGTATTGAAGTGTATCGTACAAATCTACCATAGATATCGTTGTGAATTTCCTTTGGATAAAGTTAAGCTTATTCCTCATGAGAAGAAGCTAACCACCCAACGCTTTTACGGGGCTGACTCCTCTCCTTTTCTATGGATCCCAAACACGCCATTGTCAGAACCCCCGGCAACCTGTACACAAGCTGTCTCTCGGAGCACCCGCTGCATCACACTGTGAGCCTCAAGAAGGCCAGGGAGCAGCATGCAAAGTACTGCGAGACCCTATCGGAGCTTGGGCTTGAGGTGATACATGTTCCTCGTGACGATGTGTTCCCCGACAGTTGTTTCGTGGAGGACAACGCTGTTGTCGAGAACGGCAAGGCATTGATATGCAGGATGGCCAAGGAGTCGAGACGTGGAGAGCAGCCAGGGGTTGCGGCGGTTCTTGAGGGGATCATGCCCATCAAGTGGGCTGAGGACCCGGCCACCATCGAGGGCGGGGATGTGGTCCACGCCAAAGGCAAGCTTATCAGCGGGTTAAGCCTCCGCACAAACCTTGAAGGCGTGACGCAGATGAAGGAATGGCTGGACGTGCCAGTGGCGACCATATTTGATCCCACCATCATGCACCTGAAGAGCTATGTGACATACCTCGGCAAAGACATCATGATTGCCACAGAGAAGTACGCCAATCATCCTGCACTGGAGGGGTTCAACATCCTGATCCCGCCGTCAGAGGACGAGTACGCCGCCGACACCTTGTCCGTGGGTGACACCGTTCTCATGGCCGCGGGTTATGATACAGCGCAACTGATGGTAAAGGAGGCAGGTTTCGATGTCATTAGCATGGAGGTCTCAGAGATACAGAAATGCGATGGGGCACTGACCTGCCTCAGTATTCTATTCTAACTATTGCGCGCGCGCTCCCCCAAAGGATAAGAAGAGTTTGTGACACACCTGTTATCCTTGTTACATTTATGTAACTAAGATGCCCGGCGCACAAC
>JABXKY010000013.1 GCA_013619005.1 Candidatus Bathyarchaeota archaeon
ATATAATTCGTTATTGATATTTGTTTTAATCTATTTGAACATGTAACTGAGTATGGAAAAATCGTTGGGTAATATCCAAGATGATGGCTTCATAGTCAGTGTATTTACCTCATTTATAGAGCGAATGCGTGTCATGAGCCTAAAGTCGTTGATGTTCAAGTGCATTAACCTTACAGTAGCATTTACCCTATTCTTATCCACGCTGAATATCAGTTAAACCATAGAAGCGCGTGTGTCGGTATATGAGTATAATCGTATACTATTCTTGAGTTTTGTAGTTTTCCCGTTTACCCTATTGGGTTTTTCGGTTATTTTACATATTTATACATGGAGTTTCCCTTGTATACCTGATATACGATGAAAGAAACAGCATGGAAGTGGATAGACGACAACTACGACCAGTTAACCAATATAAGTGATGAGATATGGGGCTACGCAGAATACGGTCTCTGTGAGGACAAATCAAGCAAACTAATTGCGGACACCCTCAGAGACCACGGGTTCAAGGTCCAGCAGGGCGTAGCCAAGATGCCCACGGCCATACTGGCCGAAAAAGGCGAAGGCTGCCCCATAATCGCGGTCATGGGTGAGTACGATGCGTTACCCAACCTGAGCAACAAAAAGGCACCCGTCAAAGAAGCCCTAGTAGAGGGAGGTATGGGCCACGGCTGCGGCCACAACGTCCACGGCACCACTGCGCTAGCCGCCGCCATAGCGGCGGGCAAGGCATTGGAAGAACACGGCGTCAAGGGGACCATCAGGTTCTACGGTACGCCGGCCGAGGAGAACTTTAGCGGAAAACGGATCATGGTCAACCACGGATTATTCGATGACGTGGACGCGGCCCTCAGCCATCACCCAGGATCATTGAACGTGGCAACCTTGGCAAGCAGTAACGTAATCAGCGGCGCCTATTTCCACTTCCACGGGAGAAGCAGCCACGCCGCGGGAAACCCAGAGGCAGGAAGAAGCGCCCTCGATGCAATAGAACTGATGAACGTCGGGGTCAATTACCTTCGGGAACACATAATCCCCGACGCGAGAATACACTACGTCATAGAGTCCGGGGGAGGTCAACCCAACGTAGTCCCAGACTACGCTCGGAGCCACTACTACATCAGGGCCCCAGAACAAGAACTCCTAGACCCAGTTAAGAGGCGCGTCTTGAAGATCGCGGAAGGCGCCGCGTTGATGACCGAGACAAGGCTTGAGGCCGAAATGAGCCCCGGAGGGTACCACAAGATCCCCAACAAGGTCCTCAGCACCATCGTGACAGCCAACATGCGACTGGTAGGACCACCCGAGTACTCACCCGAGGACTACGAGTTCGCGGCAAAGATCGCGGAGTCATTCCCCAACGAGGACCGTATGAACGGTCTGAGGAAAAACAAGGTCCCAGACTGGGAAAAATACACTGACACAGACTTGGTGACCACCATCTTCGACGCATGGAACGACGGAACCACTAGCCCGGGAAGCACCGACGTGGCTGATGTAAGCTGGATAACCCCCACCATGGAGTTCAACACCTGCTGCAACGTAAACGGCGCCCCGGGCCACAGCTGGCAGTTCACCGCCTGCAGCGGAACAGGCATCGGCCACAAAAGCCTCATATTCGCGGCTAAAACCATGGCGGGCTCAGTCCTAGACCTACTCAAAGACCCAGAACTCGCCAAACAGGCTAGAGAGGAACAGCAGAAACGCCTACGAGGAAAAACCTACGACCAGGACCCCACAGTAGAGCCGCCGCTGGACCGCGCTAGAGACCTAGCCAAGGCCTACACGGCGAAAAAATAACCCCCCTTTTATTCTCAAACCAGGTACGACAAGAATAAACCTGGCACAAACGCGTGCCCGGGTCTCTTTGGGTGGATATTTACCGTATGACCTGTAGCTCGGTTACGTCCCTGTACTCGCTGACATTCCTGCATCCGTTCCCAGAGATGACTATGCTATCCTCAGTGTGCACCCTGGCATGACCCATCGCTATGCTAGGCTCTATCTGAAAGAACATGCCCTCCTCAAGAACCCAGTCACCGTGGCTGGGTCCGAGGAACGGGTACTCGTGGCACCCGATCCCAAGACCGTGGCCGATAAACGCCCTGTTATAGCTGTGTCCGTGGGACTCGTAGAACTCTTTGACATTGTTATGGACATCCAAGACCCGGACGCCGGGCCGGAGTACATCCATTGTGGCTCGTTCCACGTCAACTGCAAACTTGTAGGCTTCAAGCTGTAAATCGTCTGCCTTCGTAACCACCGCCATCCTTGAGATATCGCTGAGATACCCGTCGAAGACACATCCAAAGTCGACGTGGATGAGGTCTCCTTTCTTGATCCTGTATTCGCCAGGTATGTGGTGGGTCTCCCAGATGTTAGGCCCGGCCCCCATTGTCATGAAGGCCACGGTGTCAGCTCCGTAGCTGAGTGTAAGTTCGATCATGTTCTTGGCTATATCCTTCTCAGTGTCCCCGGGCTTGGCCATCTCAAAGGCGACCGTGATGGCTTTAGCTGTCGCCATGTTGATCCTGCTCATATGGCATAGTTCTTCGGGGCTCTTGACTGCCCTCAGGTTGTCAAAAATGGGTTGACAGTCGGTGAATAATGCCTCTGGTAGCAGTTTTCTCAGGTAATCGTAGCATACGCCCGGGATATCCAGTGTCTCTACTCCGATCTTTGGTTCTTTGAACCCCATCTCCTTGAGGGTGCTTGCGACGAAATCAAATGGTTTCAGAGGCTCCCATTCACCGCCCTCGTAGACTCGTAGGTCCTTGATCCATGTTGTTTTCTCTGCTGTGACTCTCTCATTGGCGTGAATCCCGAAGACCGGCTCCCCGTCGAGGGGGATGAAAACGGCTGCGAGGCGTTTGAGCATGGTGATTGTCATAATCTCTGAGCTACTGGTGTAGTACACGTTGTCGTGGCTTGTAGCGATGACGCAGTCTAGGTCTAGTTTTTCCATTTGTTCCTTGGCTTTCTCAAGCTTGAAACCAGTAATCATGAATAGAAGGGGGAAAGTCACGTATTCATATCTTCCGAAGCCACGGTCATGAGCATCATTCTCTGGTTTATTTGGTCATGGAGCACAATATTGAACTGACCGCACGTGTGTTCCGGTTAAAAGTACTAGTGAGTCCTATCAATTGATTTAAAAAAGGGGCGATGCCCCATCGTTACGGGTCCTAGTGATTTAACCCGTTTACTCTACTACCTTAACATTAACAGCCCTTGGGCCCTTGGGGGAGTCCTCGACATCGAACTCCACTTTCTCGCCTTCACGAAGCTCGGATACTCCGTCTAGGGATGTATGATGAACGAAAAACTCGTCCTCCTGACCCTCAACGCTTATGAAGCCGAAGCCCCTGTCAAGCCATCTTTTAACTATACCTTCCATATATTTCACCTCTCTGCGTCCACGTTAACGATGCTAAGCATATGGCTATGTAGGCTAATTTAAACGTATCAGACAAACTGAACCAAAACCCGCGCCGTGCACAGAATATTTGAAAACGTCAGGTATTTTTCATTAATTGTATCTCTAGCCGGTGTTTATCTACAACGTTATTGATCTTTTTCAGGAGCAAAACTACGAACGCGCGCTAGAGTCAAGACAATTATGAAGACTCTCAATATGCTCCTCTGAAGTGGGAAAAACTTCGATGATACTTATTTCTCTCAGACCCATTCTACGAAACCTATATGCACCGAGTTACGGAGAAGTGAGGATAAAATATTCGGTTTGGTTCATGAAAAATGTCTTTTTTTGGGTATTATGAAGCCTTTGTTATCTCAAAGGGATTAAAGTATGGCTCATCCACTTCGATGAGTCCCTTTGCGCGGTCAAAGTACCTAATAACACTGACACCTTTAGTTGTGATCTGGTAGACCTTATTTGTCCTCTTATCACGAGACTTGGACCTATCGATCTCTTCTATGAGATCCTGATCTACCATGCTGTTTAGAACACCTTGTACCATTTTCCATGAAAGGTTCGCACCATACATTATGCGCGTGGGCTTTGTTGTGCCCTCCTTGATCACCTTGAGTACCTCTAAGTAGATTTCGAGTTTAGATCGACGATTCTTCATATAGGACGCCCTGTAAAACAATGTTTCTTCGGAAACGCTCTAAAAGTGATGGTTGTAGACAATAACCACACACTTGAACAGTCCATCTGCCCACCCTGGGAACAATTACAGTGCGCGCGCGTTAACGCTATATTGGTCGGGAGGCAATCGTCCAACACAGCGTTCCTCCACACAGGATCTGAGAAAGACCTACCTAGGCTCTGGAGCACAATCTATTTTGACTGGAACGAAAAATGGAGTTTGCATCTGTAATTAAATAAAGGGACTGTATACGTGCAGCAATCTTCTTTTTGTAGATCCTTTCTTCAATTCACGTAGAACTGCGCCATCAAGATGCCTACATTCAATTGTACGCACCATAAGCGCGAGTGTGGATGTGGGGCATTCTATTATTGGGGTTCGATGATGGTTTGTACCTCTGTTATCATTATTGAGGTATATTCTCCTTGATTCCAGGTCTTGTTTGGGATGATTTCTTCAGTTTGATACCATATCTCGTCTGTTTGCGGGTTTATGAATACATATTGGTTTGTATCTGTTTCTGCGATGTTGTAAACATACTCTATGGGTTCGTCTCTCATGGTGCCCTGTATTATTATTATACCTAATCTGATGTTCTGAGTTTTCGCTTTTAGGCTGAGAAGAATTGATTGATCTAACGGAGTATATCTGCTGCTAAGGTTATGTTGGTCAGTTGTGTCAGTTGCTATCCATGATATTAATTCGTCAATCGAATGATTCCTGTATGTGGTGTTGTCACTGAATATGGCATCCCAATTATTTTTTAAATCAGAGTGTTCAAGGTGTATTTTGTCTAGTTCTGTTTGAAGTAATTCTAATTGCTGGGACATGCTATCTGCTTTTAAGATTAGTTCTTGGTTATGGCTTTCCTGCTCGGAGAAATATTCTATTAATGCATCGTATCTTTGCTGAAGATTATTAATGTCCCGGTCTGAGAAAACTAGGGACCCCATAAACGCGATGGAGAGGATTGTGGCTACTATCATGATTCCGTAAACTATTTTTACAGACTTTTTTTGATCACCTTGAACTAGTTTATCCGTGTATGAC
>JABXKY010000162.1 GCA_013619005.1 Candidatus Bathyarchaeota archaeon
CCTCGCTGCATTTTGAACATTGAAGATGCGTAAACTCGCTCATCTTAATCGAGAATAATGGTGAGGTGGAGAAGTTAACGTTTGAGGTATATATTATGTCTCAAATCGGTGCGATGTTACTGATTCGTTTAGCAACCTTTTTATCGCTTAGTGGAACCCAAATAGTTACCAACCTATTGGAGTAATTTGAAATGGGGTATCGCTTTGTCCTATCCCTCGGAGAGGGGGCTTAAATGGGGTATCGTTTTATTAGTTGGTAAGCAGAAACGACGTACGCGCTCTAAGAAAATTCTTGGCGTCAGTGAAACAAAGAAACAAGCGTCCCTGTCGGGGTATCGCTTGAGCAGAGTATGGGAGTTAGGTAAACATGACTGAGATGACAGGCAGCAGGGCCTTCGTTAAATCACTTGAAAACGAGGGAGTGGAACATATATTCGGAGTATCAGGAGGGGCGCTGATCCCCATCTGCGATGACTTACTGGACAGCGACATGCGTTTCATCCTAGCTCGACACGAGCAAGGGAGCACACACATGGCGGACGGGTACGCCCGTGTCCTCAACAAGGTGGGCGTATGCATCGCCACCAGCGGACCAGGGGCTACCAATGTGGTGACGGGACTGGCCACGGCACAGATCGACAGCAGCCCGGTGGTTGCCTTCACTGGACAGGTCAACAGGGCCGTAATCGGCACCGACGCTTTCCAGGAGTGCGACATCATAGGGGTCTCGGCAAGCGTTACCAAGTACAATATCCAAGTCAGGGAGCCGGAGGAGATCCCTGAGGCCGTCAAAAAGTCGTTCCACATAGCCAACACGGGCAGGAAGGGAGCGGTGCTGGTGGACATACCCAAGGACTGCACCACACTCAGCGGAGACATTGATTTCAACCCCGAGCTAAAGTTCAGGGGATACAACTTCGACCCTACGCCGAACCCGCAGGAACTCGACTGGGCGGCTAAGCTTCTCGTCGAGGCAAAGAGGCCCATCATCATGGCGGGTGGAGGAGTCATCGCGGCCGGTGCATCCAACGAGCTGGTTGCACTATCCGAGCTACTGATGGCGCCCACAGCCAACACGCTAATGGGAAAGGGTGCGTTCCCTAACGACCACCAGCTGAGCCTGGGGCTGTGCGGTATGCACGGCACAAAGGCGTCAAACAGCATGGTGCCCAAGGCGGACGTGCTGCTCGTCGTCGGGTCCAGGTTCAGCGACAGGACGACGGCCAGGGTAGCGGATTTTAACCCCGAGGGCAAGATCATCCACATCGACATCGACAGGAGCGAGGTTGACAAGAACGTCGAAGCCCTAACAAAAGTCATCGGCGACGCCAAGCTAGCCCTCGCTGGTCTGTACACGAGGGTCAAGGCGTTACAAAATAAGGCAAACCCCGCGTGGGGCATGAGGATAGAGGAGTTCAGGGAAAACTGGGACGAGGAGCCTGACAAGGCTAGAGGTTACCTAAGGGCGCCGAAGGTAATCAGGGCTCTAAGGGACATGATGCCGAGGGACGCGGTGATCACAACGGAGGTGGGCCAGAACCAGATGTGGGCGGCACTACACTATGATGCTTACCTGCCCCAGACATTCTTCACAAGCGGCGGCCTTGGCACCATGGGCTGGGGTTTCCCAGCGGCCATTGGGGTCAAGACGGCGAGGCCTGATGTCCCGGTGGTGGACATTGCGGGTGACGGAAGCTTTGGGATGACGGAGAACAACCTGGCGACAGCCGTCGAGGAGGAGCTACCGGTGATCGTGGTTGTGCTGAACAACAACGTCCTGGGCATGGTGGCCCAGTGGCAGCGCCTATTCTATAATAAGAGGTACAGCGCGGTCAAGCTCAAAGGCAACCCAGACTTCGTCAAGCTCGCCGATGCTTACGGTGCGGATGGTGTCAGGACTGAGACCATTGACGAGTTCAGGACAGCGGTTAGGCGCGCTATGAAAGCTGATGTTCCCACCGTAATCGATGTACCTATCCACCCCGACGAGAACGTCCTACCCATGATACCACCTGGCATGGGTCTGAAGGACACCCTCTGGGAGGCATAAAATGACGATTCAAACCATCAGCTTCATAGTCGAGAACAAGGCGGGCGTCCTGTTCAACGTCACCAACCTGTTCAGGCGGAGGGGATTCAACATCGAGTCCATAGCAGTAGGAGCCATGGAGGACCCCAGCTACGCCAGAATGACCATCCACATCGTGGCGGACGCCAAGACCTTGAACCAGATGGTCGAACAGCTGAGCAAGATGGTTGAGGTAATCAAGGTAAAGCGCCTTGACCCGCTGAGAACCATCAGCAGGGAGCTGTTGATGGTGAAACTCAGCACAAGCGACCCGCTAGCAAGGGAGGACGCGCTGCGACACATAAACAACCAGCACGGGCTGGTCCTCGACATCGACGATGATAGTATCATGGCCGAGATCACGGGGGACCCCGATGAGTTGGACAAATTCCTCGAATATGTTAAAAGCATCGGCATCGTGGAGATGTCACGAACGGGGATCACCGCCCTGGAGAAAGGGCGGCTCAAACTTTAATGGTGAAAAAAATGAAAGTATATCATGACAAGGATATCGACGGATCAATTCTTGACGACTTGACCGTGGCCGTTCTAGGCTACGGAAGCCAGGGCAGGGCACAGGCACTCAACATGAGGGACAGCGGTGTCAACGTTATCCTCGGCCTACGTGAGGGAGGCAACAGCTGGAAGAAATCAATCGAGGAAGGATGGAAGCCCATGACCCACTTGGAGGCAGCACAGAAGGGGGACATCGTATTGATGCTCATGCCCGACATGGCCCAGCCGATTGTATGGGGAGAGGAAGTCTCACTTGCAATGACCGAGAACAAGGCTCTCCAGTTCGCTCACGGATTTAACATTCACTATGGCGAGATCAAGCCACCAGCCAACCTGGACGTAATCATGGTCGCACCCAAGAGCCCAGGTCCCGAACTTCGTAGGCAATACGAGGCAGGATTCGGTGTACCAGCACTGGTCGCGGTCCACCAGGACGCGTCAGGCAAGGCACTGCAGAAGGCTCTGGCCATCGCAAAGGCCATCGGAAGTGGAAGGGCGGGAGTACTTGAGACAACGTACCAGATCGAGACCGAGACAGACCTCTTCGGAGAGCAGGCGGTCCTCTGTGGAGGAGTTGACCACCTAATCAGGACTGGCTACAGGGTCCTCACTGACGCTGGATACCCTCCAGAGAGCGCATACTTTGAGGTATGCAACGAACTCAAGCTCATCGTTGACCTGATCTACAAGAGCGGCATCGGCGGCATGTACAGGGCGGTCAGCGACACTGCCAAGTGGGGAGGACTGACATTGGGTCCCGTTATCATCGACGACCACGTCGAGGAGAACATGAGGAAGACATTGAAGGCAGTCCAAGACGGCAGCTTCGCCAAGTCATGGATCGCTGAGAGCAAGTCCGGCGCAAAGAAGTTCGACGAGCTCATGGCGGAGTGCGATGCACTAGAGATTGAGAAGGTCGGCAAGGAAATACGCCAGATGAGCGGTTTAGAGTAGTAAACTACTCTCATTTTATTTTTTAATAATGCGCGCGCGGGGGTCTTGGACTCCCCCATTGGCATAGCCCAGCGAATGTTCGTAGGCCTACTCCTGACATGGACCGGGTACACCGCCCACATTATCCACAAGACATCCTAGGATGATTCGGTAAGAACCCCCAGAGCCTACTCGACGGGTAAATCAAAGACCTCGATGCGCGCGCAGTGAGAGTGCTCAAAGGTATATACCAAGGCTCCATACCCCAAAAAGGGGTTCACCATTACCTATCCATTCTAGCGAGACCCCGTCAACGATGCTTATATTACCAAAACCGAACCGGGAACCGGTTAACATGGGTGAGACACAAGCCATACTGAAAAAATTCGAGACCAACGCCAGAAAAAGACTAGAGGAGACAAAGATGCGACTCAAGGAGTTCCTAGCGAAGCGAGACGAGGCGGAGCCCGAGGTTGAGATCGAGGTATCCGAGGAAGACGAGTAGGAATATTCCTAGAGTCATTATAGGTAACGAAAATTAATCATACCCTTTTTAAACATCAATTCATCTTACAGCGTACTCCAAAGGAGAGAAAATAAATGGGGTATCGCTTTGTCCAGCCCCCGAAAGAGGGGCAATAAGAAATGGGGTATCATATTCTCAGGTAGCCCCAACGAGAACCAGAAAAGCATTGTAAAAACGTCCATCAAGGTGAGGCGTATCTGGGAGGCAGCGAAACATGACTAGAACCACAGGCAGTAAGGCTTACATCAAGACCCTCGAGAACGAAGGGGTCTCACACATCTTCGGAATCACGGGAGCAGCATTGATCCCGATATGCGACGACCTACTAGACAGCGACATCCGCTACGTCCCAGGCGTACATGAGCAGGGCTCGGCCCACATGGCTGACGGCTATGCGAGGGCCTCAGGGAGGCCGGGCATCGTCCAGGTTACAAGTGGGCCAGGAGCAACCAACATCGTTACAGGGGTGGCCACGGCCCAGCTTGACTCCTCGCCACTTGTAGCGTTCACCGGCCAGGTTGGAATGGGCATGGTGGGAACAGACGCATTCCAGGAGGTGGACATCATCGGCGTAACGGCCTCCATCACCAAGTGGAACCACCAGGTAAGGGACCCGGCCAAGATCCCGTGGGCGGTCAAGGCAGCGATGCACGTCAGCAACACAGGCCGGAGGGGAGCCGTCGTCATCGACCTCCCCAAGAACATCACAATGGATGAGGCCGACTTCGACTATGATGTCAAGGTGGAGCTGGAGGGCTACCAGCCCAAGATCGAGCCAAACCCGTGGGAGATAGACACGGCGGTCAAGATACTGCTGGAGGCACAGAGACCTGTCATAATAGCAGGGGGAGGGGTAATCTCATCGGGAGCAGCTAGGGAGCTGACAGAGTTGGCGGAGCTACTGATGGCGCCCACAGCTACGACCCTGATGGGGAAAGGAGCCATACCGAGCAAACACCCCATGTGCCTGGGATTATGCGGAATGCATGGCAGGCACGAGGCGAACTACATGGTTCCTGAAGCCGATGTTCTCCTGGTGGTAGGGGCAAGGTTCAGTGACAGGACCACGGCGACCCTCACTGGTTTCGCCCCCAACGCCAAGAT
>JABXKY010000005.1 GCA_013619005.1 Candidatus Bathyarchaeota archaeon
CAGCCTGCGGGAACGCGGGGCTCACCGTTGCCACGTATGGCGGCCTGTGCATCGCCATGATCATGGGTAGATCCTTCTTCCACTCGACGTGCCCCGCGGGGCTGGTTGTCGTAGCAGCCCCGTATGGTGTCAGCGTGCTCTTCTGGTTGCCAGTGTTCATGTAGGCCTCGTTGTCCATGCAGAAGAAGATCATGTTGTCGTTCCTCTGGGCACAGGCCGAGACCTGGGCGAAGCTGATGTCAGATACGGCGCCGTCGCCGCCGAAGGCCAGCACGGGGATATCATCCCTACCAGTGGCTTTCAGCGCGGCAGCGATGCCAGCCCCACCAGCCCCTCCTCCACCGCTAAAGTGGAGGGTCAACTTGGGGATAGGCAACATTGTTGTGCTGTACCCGGCGCATACGCCTGACCCGTGGATTATAACGTTTGGACCCGTCACCTCGAAGATGAGCTTCTCGGCAAGGCTGCCACCGCAGCCACCGCAGGTCTTGTTTCCCTTTAATCTAATGTCCGTCATTTCTAGTCCTCCTTGAGTCCCACCCACTCAACCTCGTACTCCACCACACCCGTCTCGGCGGTCTTGATGACCTGGTCGCAGCAGTACCTGATATTGTCGGGTACCACGTCCCTGCCACCGAGCCCGGTGATGAAGCTGATGAGCTTTGGATGCTTGTCCATGTTTACTATCGCACGCCCTGCCTCGATGGCGCCCACCCCGCCTCCGGCTGATCCTAGGCTGAAGTTCCTGTCAACGACGCCTATGGCCTTGACCTTGCTTGCGATCTCCTGGACCCTCTGGACCGGGTACGGCCTGAAGCTTCTTATCTTGACGAGACCGATCTTGTGGCCCTTGTTTCTGTACTCGTCTATGACCACCCGGGATGTGCCCGTGATGGCGCCCATGGTGAATAGAACCGCGTCCGCGCCATCAGTCCTGTACTCCTCGACGACTCCGCCGTATCCCCGCCCGAACAGCCCAGCGTACTCCCTGTCAACGTCATCGATGATGCCGATGCTGTCCTGCATTATGTTCTCCATCTGGAGCCTGATCTCAAGCTGCCTCCCGCTCTTGGGGCCCGCGACGCCCACCTCCCGTGGGTCGTTGGGGTCAAGGTAGATGTACTTGTGCTTGTAAGGCGGCAGGAACCCGTCAACCTTGTCCTGCTCGGGTATAGTAACCGGGGTGGCTGTGTGGCTCGTGGTGTATCCGTCGTAGCACACCATGATGGGCAGGTAGACGCGCTCGTCCTCGGCTATCCGGTAAGCCTGGATCATCATGTCAAGGGCCTCCTGGGGGCTCTCACAGTAGAGCTGCAGCCAGCCTATGTCCCTCTGCTGGAGGCTGTCCCCCTGCTCGGCCTGGAGCGTCCCAGGGGCGCTTATCCCGCGGTTGACAACAGCCATCACAATGGGAAGCCTGAAACCCGCCGCCATCCAGAGGACCTCGGTCATGTACGCGATTCCCTGGCTGCACGAGGCGGTGAATGCCCTTGCGCCTGCGGCTGACGCCCCCACGCTGTGGCTCATGCTGCTGTGCTCTGACTCCGTCCTCTGGTAGACGCAGTTACCCAGGTCACCGGCGACGTGCATGTCAGCCAGGTGCTCCACAAGCGGGGTTTGGGGCGTGATGGGGAATGCGGCTATTACGTCTGGCCGTGATAGCTTGACGCCGTAGGCGGCCGCGTGGTTTCCCTCTAGGAACTTTACCTCGCCCATGCCTAGGCCTCCCTCACCATCTTTATGGCGTCGCTGGGGCACTCCTCGGCGCAGATGCCGCAGCCCTTGCAGTAATCCAGATCGAACACAATTTTATCGTCAACCAGCTCAGCGTACCCATCGGGGCAGTAGGTCACACACAGCCCGCACTTGATGCAGCTGTCATGGTCAACTTCGGGCCTGATGGCCCTCCACATGCCCGTGTTTGCCCCTTTCACCGATGGATCGGCGTTGAAGGTGGCAGGCGGAAGGTTTCCCCATTTTTTCCTGTACATAGTATCGCCTTGTTCTTTACACATTGGTGGTTTATGTATAAAAAACGAATCATACACACATTTACCTGCACCTACACTAGGCACACGGATGGTTTCAAGCCTATCAATTACCCAATCAGCTAGTGTTTTATACTTATTTGGTCAGTATGAGACGGATACCTCATGATGGAAATAAGGATTCATGGACGAGGAGGCCAGGGTGCCGTCACGGCCGCCAAGATTCTTGGCGAGGCTGCGATCACCGAGGGAAAATGGGCGTGGAAATCCGCTCTCTACGGAGGGGAGAGGAGAGGCGCGCCTGTCCAGGCCTTCGTCAGGATCGCCGATGAGCCCATAAGGGAGACTCATCAGGTGATTGAGCCTGATTGCCTGCTAATCATCGACCCAACCCTGCCAGACGTGGTCAACGTGACCGCTGGGCTGAAGGAGCCGGGCGTGATAATCTACAACACCACGAAGAAACCGGAGGAAGTCGGGTTCGCCAAGGGAGCCAAGGTGGCCACGCTGGATGCCCTTACGATCAGCAATGAACTCTTCGGGGCAAGATCGATACCCATAGTGAACACGAGCATGATGGGGGCCCTTGTCAAGGCGACGGGTTACCTGGATCTTGAGAGCCTGTTCGAGCCCATAATGAAGTCGTTCCCGGGTAGCAGGGGAGAGAAGAACATCCAGGCAGTGAAGCTCGGTTACGAGAACTCTGCCCTCTCTACGTGAACGGGAGCAGTATAATCAGGGCGCCGAGCCCTATCAGCAGAAGAACATAACCGACACCCAGGATGATTAATCGTTTTATCCACTTCCACCAGTCCATGGAAGAGGAAAGGTTGTAGGTGGATATGATACCTACTTGGACGCCTCGACGAGGGCGCTGAACAGCTTGTTCATCTCGCCCTTGTGCATGTGCTCGGGGTGCCACTGGACGCAGAGCCTGTAGTAGGGTGAGTCAACCTCAAGGACCTCGTTGACGCCATCGGGTGCCCTTCCAGTCACCTTGAATCCCGGAGCAGGGTCCTTGCATGCCTGGTGGTGGAATGTGTTTACCTTAACCCTGTCCTTGCCGAAGATCTCGTGGACAAGCGAACCTGGATCAAGATCGACGTGGTGTGTGCCGTACCAAGCCTCTGTCTCCTGCCTGTGCTTCAGGGGCTTATCGATCTGGCTCCCGATGTCCTGGATCAGGGTGCCGCCGGCTGCAGCGTTGAGCACCTGGAGACCCCTGCAGATGCCGAACACCGGTTTCCTTCCTGCAAGCACCTTCTTGGCGAGGCTGAACTCGAATGTGTCCCTGAGGATATCGATGTATCCCTGTTTTGGGATGGGCTCCTCCCCGTAGAGCATTGGGTCAACGTCGGGCCCACCAGTGAATATGATGCCGTCAACCAAGTCAAGGAGCTGGTCCTGGTCTATATCGTAGAGCGGGGGGAGTATGATAGGGGTCCCCCCGTTGCGCTGGACTGCCTTGGTGTAGGCGTCCGGCAGGTTGTAATGTTTTTTATCGTTCAAGTAGCGTGAGGTTATTCCGATTATGGGTCGCATAGCCAACGGGTACGGTTGCTATGATTTAATGTTTACATTTCGCGTATGAAATCTTATAACCGTTCGAGTACGCCTTCTCCGTGATTCAATTGTCCAAGATATTCAAGGCAACCGATGCGTCCACGTACGTCAACGAGGGCGTCTACACCATGTACAGGCTCGCGGGAAAGGATGTGGGGGCTAAAAACTTTACCACCGTCATGTACGATTACGCCCCCAACTGGAGCACAAAGAGGAGGCACACCCACGACGCAAGGGAGAGCATCTATATCATCCTGGAGGGTCTGGCCAAGGTCCACCTCAACGGTGAGGACCACGAGCTGGGACCCGGCATGGTGGTGTACCTTTCACCGGGAGACATGCACGGGGTCATCGGATCAGGCCCGGAGGGCCTTAAGATGATCGAGGTATGGGCACCCCAGGACCCGGACGTCACCTATTACGAGGACGGAAAGGTCGTCGAGTAACTCTATCGCGCGCGGAATAGTGTGGAACAAAGATTCCAGAAAACTAGAACGTTTTCCCCAATAATGGATAAACGGTGCACCCACCCGCCTTTTTTCAGTATACTTTTTACTAGACCGCCTATGTATTTCAGTTATTCAAGCTGGTAAATATATGGCGATCCGTGCACTAGTTGACCAACTGGGAAAATCCCTGAAACAGGCCGGCAAGAAAGACAACGGCCCCAACCGCATCCCGTACATGGTTGTCTGGAACTTCACCAACATGTGCAACCTCAGGTGCAAGCACTGCTACCAGGACGCCAAAGAGACTGGCACACCGGACGAGCTTACCCTTGAGGAGAAGCTCAATTTCGTTGACACAATGCACGATGCGGGCGTCAAGGTACCCGTGATATCGGGCGGCGAGCCGCTGATCCACCTAGACTTTTTCCCCGTACTCGACTATATGGTGGAGAAGAAGATGCACGTGGCGGCAGCAAGCAACGCCACCATGATCACAAGGGATTTCGCCCAGAAGCTCAAGGACCACGGCCTGGCCTACATCGAGATCAGCCTGGACAGCGTCAACCCCGAGAAACACGACGAGTTCAGGGGCCAGAAGGGGTGCTGGGACCTCACGGTGCAGGGCATCAAGAACTGCCTCGACGCCGGGATATTCGTTGCAATAGCCACTGTCTTCACCAAGAACACGATCGACGAGGTGGACCCTATGCTGGACCTGGCCGCGGAGCTGGGGGTCCAGCGTTTCATACACTTCAACTTCGTGCCCGCCGGCAGGGGACCTGAAATAGCGGACCAGGACCTGAGCCCGGAGGAACGGGAGGAGCTGCTGAACAAGCTGTTCAAGCGCAGGAGGACCATCGGGCTGGAGATACTGAGCACGGCGCCCCAGTACGGCAGGGCGTGCCTAGAGGGAAGCCTCGGAAGGTACCTGGATCCCGACAGGCTCTACGTTGAGACCAAGGCCCAGAAAAGCGAGCAGTTCTACGTCCAGAGCCCCACCCACTACAACACGGTCAAGGACCAGGTGAACGCGGTGCCCATGGAGTCGCTCCAGGGCTGCGGTGCGGGACGCCAGTTCGTGTGCATCCAGCCTAACGGGGATATCTGCCCGTGCATGTTCATCTCAAAC
>JABXKY010000209.1 GCA_013619005.1 Candidatus Bathyarchaeota archaeon
TCTTGGGAAGGAAGGAGCTGGTGGATGAGGGTAAAAAGCGTAAGATATGCCCGTATTTCCTGGCGAGGAGGATGACGAAAGAGTCCAAGGTAATTGTCGCGCCTTACCCGTATATTTTCAACCCCATGATCAGGATGATGACGGGGTTGGACCTTGAAAAGAAGATACTCATCCTAGACGAGGGCCACAACATCGACCAGGTGGGTCAAGATATTCTCAGTGATACCCTTACCGAGAGAAACCTGAGCGCCGCAATCGAGGAGATGAAGCTTATAGGCAAGTCTCCGCGGTACCTCAACAGGCTCGGGGAGCACCTCCTGAGAACCACCAGCGACAAGCCGAAGCTTGTGCAGCCGAGGAAGCTGGAGGAGGACTTTGAGAAGGCCCTCAAGGTGGGCATCGACACCTTCATCGAGGGACACGCTCAACTGGTGGAGTCCATCAGGGCCAAGAAGCTGCAGGGCGGAAACCCCCCGATTAGCTACTTGAACGGGGTTCTAGAGTACTTTGAGCTCATCCAGACGAGCCAGAAAAACAAGTACGTGGGGCTGTACACAAAGAACTACTTCGGGGCCCCCGTCATCGAGTACAGGTGCCTGGACCCGAGCCTCGCCGTTGAGCCCATCGTTCAGCTGGCGGACGGCGTGCTCATCATGAGCGGCACCTTGAGTCCCATCGCTACATTCGCCGAGATCATTGGGCAACAAAATGCCCAGCAGAAGGTTTACGACCCCATCCAGAAATCCGACAAGATCAAGATGACCATAGACACGGGGGTCAGCACCGCCTACAAGGAGCGCACGGACCAGATGTCCTCCAAGATTGGCAGGGCACTGGAAGCGGACCTCAAGAACGTGAAGAGCGGGGCACTGATCTTCTTCACCCAGCGCGCCTACATGGGCCGCTGCATCGAGAGGTGGACAAAACAGGGCATCATCAAGACCAGAAACGGGCTCACCTACCTTGGCGGAAAGCGCTTTTTCCGCGAGGGAAGGGATGCACGCCAGAACAGGGACATCGTCAGGACATACAAGATGGCAGCGGTCTCAGGAGGAGCCGTACTATGCTGCGTATTCAGGGGAAGGAACAGCGAGGGAAGCAACTTTCCGGGTGACCAAGCCCGAGGCATATTCCTCGTCGGTGTTCCTTACGCTAACTACAGTGACCCCCTGGTGAAGGCCCAGATCCAGTACTTCGACAGGGAGAAGAGGGGGCTTGGCAACAAATGGTACACCATGGACGCGTTCAGGGCGGCCAACCAGAGCCTAGGCAGGGGGATCAGGGGCAAGGACGACTGGTGCCACTACTACCTTTTTGACCGCAGGTACTACGAGCAGAGGAACCTCCTCTCGAAGTGGGCCATGGGTGACGGCGTCAAGCGCAGGGCGTCCCGGGAAAGGAAGCAGGCCAGCTTCAAAAAGTTCAGCGACGACACCATCATTGAATTATAGTCGCGAGACACATTTCTTTCTGATTTAAATTGACTTTCAATCTAGAAGAGGCGCTGAAGCTGGTCGATGAGAAGAGGATAATCAAGCTGGCGTCCGACGTGATCACGATCCCAAGCATCTCGGGGAACGAGAAAGCGGTGATGGAGTACAGTAAAAAACTGCTCCAGGAAATAGGGGTCCACGTCGAGGTTCATGGGAGCGAGGAGCGGCCCATCATATACGCTTGCCTTAACCCTGGGGCGGAGAAGCAGATCATCTTCAACGGCCACCTGGACGTCGTGCCCATCGCAAAACCTGATGCCTGGTCCAAGGACCCCTGGAACCCAGTGGTTGAGGACGGGAAGCTCTACGGGAGAGGCTCGTCGGACATGAAGGCTTCGTGCGCGGTGATGATTCACCTGCTCGAGATAGTGAAAAAACTTGACCTGCCCATCAGCGTGGGCGTCCACCTTGTTCCCGACGAGGAGAGGGGGGGCGCGGAAGGCAGCAAGATTCTGGTAGACAAGATCGTCGCGGGTGAGCTCAGGAGACCTGATTACGTCATCATCGGAGAGCAGAGCAACCTCCAGGTGAGGGTTGCCGAGAGGGGCATGTTCGGGTTCAAGGTAAAGTTCTATGGCAGGGCGGCTCACACGGCGGCTTCAAGGACCACGGGGATAAACGCCATCGCAAAAGCCAGTAAAGGAGTTCTTGCTCTGGAACACCACGTGGACAAGTTCCATGAATGGATCGGTCACCCCATGCAGAGCGTCAACTTGATCGAGGCGGGCACAGTCAGTAACCAGGTCCCCGCCGAGTGCACCATCACTGTGGACAGGAGGCTCATCATAGGTGAGACCGCCGACGATGTGGTGGCTGAGGTCACGGCAGACCTTGACAAGGCGGGGGAGGGGGACCCTAACTGGAGCTGGGAGATCGTTGCCGACAAGGACGAGGAGGGGAACTGGAAGTATACCCCGGCAAACTTCACTTCACCGGACTCGGAGCTGGGCAAGGCATTCATGAAGGCGGTCCCGGCGGCGCTCAAAAAGGAGCCAGAGCTGTACGTTACATGGGCTGGAAGCACTGATGGCAGGCTGTACAGACAGGCAGGAATGCAGACCGTAGGGTTCGGTCCAATAGGAAAATACGCCCACGGCCCAGATGAGTTCGTGTACATCGACAGCCTAGTCAAGATGACGAAGGTGTGGTTGGCTCTAGCCCTGGAGCTATCCGCCTAATCCACCGAGGCTATTGCCTCAACAAGGTTTTCTAGTAGAATCCTGTTGTCAGCCGCGTTGATGTATGGCTTCATGAGCCAGGTCGTGTCACCGAACGCTATCACCGTGCAGTTGTTTGTGTTCATCGCTACGACGCTGTATGTATCACCCCTCTCCGACACGGAGTTGAAGGCATCACGGGAGGTCTTGACAACGCCTTTTCCCCGTGAAAAGATGGCGCCGGTGGTGTAGAACACCAGTTCATCTACTCCCTCGGAGAGAATGCTGTCCCTGATATCCTTTAAGATGAGGTTCCTATAGAAGCCGTAGTTCTCCTCAACGTCGTAAAGGTAACCGTTGGAGTAGTGGATGCCCCAGTGGTCGCTTAGACTGTTCAAAGGAGCCTGCAACACAGAGGGGTCTAGGAAGGTTGCGCTTGCATCTCCAAGGAATATGAGCACGCCTCCTTCATTTACCCACTCATTAATGGCGATATACTCTTCGTTGCTGTAGAATTCTCTAGGAGAAGCTATCACCAGTGCCTTCGTATTGTTTAGAACGTTTTCGATCTGCTGCCAGTCATCGCTGTAGCCCATATACAGGCCTTCACCGACGAGTTCCTCGGCTAGCGCGTCCAGGATCCACGGAGATATCACGTTGTCGTGACTGAGGTCCACGATGATGTCGCCGACGTGGCCGTTTGAGGCGGTGAAGTTGATTGTGTCAGGAATCTGGCTCTCCATGTAGATATCGCCGGGCATGTAAAGGTAGTAGAGCGCAGGTGGTGGGTTCCTCTCGTTTAGCTCCTCAATCGTCGGGTACCTAAACTCGGTGGAGACTGTCTCGTTGGTAACGCGGAACAGTAAGGAGTCCACGTCCCATTCATCGAGGCCCGCAATGGACGCCGCGTAACTTATGGCGGTTTGCACGGACCCGATCTCGTCGATGATACCGTTGTTGATTGCCTCGCTTCCCATCCAAATGGACCCCTTCACCACATCGTCCATGGGGATAGTGAGCTTCCCGCTGCGGCCCTCCTCAACAGCGCCCGCGAAGTTCGTTAGGACATTGGTCAGGTTGAAGGGGAAAAGCTCTGGGCTGAAGCCCGTAATCTTGTGGGGTCCTGTCTCAAGGGTGACCTCGCTGGGCACTATCCAGCCAGGGCCTGAGCCTATTATGCCCACGTTTCCCACCATGCTGGAGGGAAGAGCGAAGATGTGATCGGCTGCAACCGCGATGTAGTATCCGCCGCTCAACGCCATGGAGGTGAACGCGACGACGGGTTTCTCAGATTTCAACTCGATTATATCCAAGTACACCTGCTCCGTGAGATACGCGGACCCTCCGGGGCTGTCGATCTCAAGGACTATTGCCTTGACATCATCATCGTTGATGGCCTCTTGAACCGCCTGGGATAGAAGATAAGCGTAGTTTGTATCATCGAGAACCCCGTAGACCTCGATAACCCCGATGGTTCCCTTTGTGGAGGGGATGAAGCCGTTTTCGGTCTCAGGCTCCCAGAAGTATATTGATGCAAGGGCAGCGATCATAACGATAACTATGAGTGTGAGTATAACCTGCGATCTGTTGCCCGTAATCTTCTCCATTTTTTAAACTCCCGTTAAACCATATGAAGCCCAGCCAACTTAAAGACGTTACATATACGTTGACAAAGTTTAAGCGGCTAGACAGATATCAGAGGTAAAATGAAAGCGGAACTACCTGGGGAACCAGAGACTTTCAGTCTTTTCGGAAACCCATTGAACAAGACCCTTCTTAGACCCGAGACCCTCCAGACCCAGATGAAGCTCTACGACGAGGCGCTGGCTGATTATGAAAAGGACCCGGACGACGCGGATAACATCATCTGGATGGGCAGGAGAACGGCCTATATAGGCGATTTCAGGAAGTCCATCGCCATCTTCAGCATGGGAATCGAGAAACACCCGAATGATCCCAGGATGTACAGGCACAGGGGCCACAGGTTCATAACCCTCAGGTACCTCGACAGGGCGGTTAACGATTTCGAGAAGGCCGCCGAGCTCATCAGGGGCACGGAGGACGAGATCGAGCCGGACGGGATGCCCAACGATAGGGGAGTACCCGTCAGCAGCCTCCATTTCAACATCTGGTACCACTTGGGGCTTGCCTACTACTGCCTTGGAGAGATGGATAAGGCGTTGTACGCGTACGAAAAGTGCTGGGAGGCATCCGAGATCGATGACAAGTCCATCGCCACGGGGCACTGGTACTACATGACCCTGAGGAGGCTGGGAAGGGATACTAGGGCTGAGAAACTACTGGAGAACTTCGGCTGGGATATGGACATCATTGAGAACCAGCACTACCACAACTGCATGATGATGTACAGGGGAGAGATGCCCATCGATGAGCTGATGAGAAAGGCTAGGGACCTGGGAGCTTTAGGTCTTGTAACCATCGGCTACGGGGTGGCAAACTGGTACAACTACAAC
>JABXKY010000047.1 GCA_013619005.1 Candidatus Bathyarchaeota archaeon
CATCATGTTCATGAACGCCACCGAGTTACCGCTGGGGATGGCGCCGTCGTACAGGTCCTTCCTCCTGGTCAGCAGCTCCTCAGACTCGCTTGACGTGAAGTAGAAGCCCCCCTCCGGGTCCGCGAACATGTCCATCATTACCTCGTTGATCCTCCGCGCCTCGTCTAGGAACCTCTTCTCGTGGGTCGCTTGGTACAGTTCGATGAGCCCCCAGACCATGAAGGCGTAATCGTCGAGGAATCCTCCGATTTGTGCCTCGCCCTCCCTGTACCTGTGGAGAAGCTCGTCGCCGTCCCACATGTTTCCCAGTAAGAACTCCGCCGATCTTACGGCTTCCTCGGCGTACTCCTTGACCTGGAACGCCCTAGCCGCCTTGCTCAATGCGGCTATCATCAACCCGTTCCAGTCGGTGAGTATCTTGTCATCCAGCAGCGGTCTTTCCCGCCTCTCCCTCTCTTCGAAGAGCCTGTTCTTAACCGCCTCCAAGTTAACCGGCGGGTCATCACCTGCAACATGCAGGATATTTGTCCCCGTCTTTTCCTTGGTAGCCTCATCAAGGTAATTGCCCCCCGGTTTGACCCCGAGGTAGACAAGCACATCCTGGTTCTCATCTCCTGCGATCCTTTGGAGCTCATCAACAGTCCATACGTAGAACTTGCCCTCCTCCCCCTCACTGTCCGCGTCCTCCGCGGAGTAGAAGCCGCCGTAAGTTGACGTTAGGTCCCGCAGGACATATGCGATGGTCTGTTCGGCGGTCTCCTTGTACTCCTCCTTTCCCGTTGCCTGGTATGCCTCGGTGTAGACCATCAGTAGCATTGCCTGGTCGTATAGCATCTTCTCGAAATGGGGGACCAGCCACTCCCGGTCCGTACTGTACCTGTGGAAACCATACCCTACCTGATCAAAGATGCCCCCCCTTGACATTTTTTGCAGGGTGTTCTCGACCATTACCAGCGCTTGCTTTTTTCCGGTCCTCTTCCAGTACCGCAGCAGGAACAATAGGTTGTGGGGTGAGGGGAACTTAGGGGCATCGCCGAGTCCCCCGTACTCGTCGTCGTACCGGTCCTCAAGCAGCATGAACCCGGTGTCCAGAACACTCTCCGTGAGGTCCTCGCCCCCACCTGAACCTCTTGTGCTCAGTGACGATGCTACGTTGTCGCCGATACCCATCATCCGCTCCCTTTGGGTCTCCCAGTAGTTGGTTATCTGGGGCACCAGGTCAAGCATACCCACAACGTTGAACCTGTTCTCCTTGGGGATGTATGTTGCAGAGTAGAACGGCTTCCCGTCCGGCGTCATTATGATGGTCAGGGGCCAACCTCCTCCTCCAGTCAGCATCTGACTTACAGCCATATAGACGCCGTCGATGTCTGGTCGTTCCTCCCTGTCCACCTTGATGTTGATGAACGCCTCGTTCATGAGATCGGCTACCTCCTGGTCTGTGAAGCTCTCATGCTCCATGACGTGGCACCAGTGGCAAGTTGAGTAGCCGATGCTGAGGAATATTGGCTTGTCCCTTCTCTTTGCCTCCTTGAATGCCTCATCGCCCCACGGATACCAGTTCACCGGGTTGTAGGCGTGCTGCAGCAGGTAGGGGCTCTTCTCATGGAACAGTCTGTTTGGGCTCGGTTGTGTCATCTCGGTTATTCCTTTGGACTATACTTGTTGTGGAAAGCGAACTCTTCCAGTGGCATCCGCTCGGGCCTGACGTTCTCTCTCGCCGCCTGTCCCTCATTAAGGCTCGGGTGAATCTCTTCCATCTTCTTACCCACGATTACCAGTGTCAACAACGTGTTCCCGTCAGGGATTCCCAGTATCTCCCTGACCAACTTAGGCTTGAATCCCGCTATGGGGTGAGCCACCAAACCCAGCTCCGTTGCCCTGAGGATCATGGTTGCCGTCGCCATGCCGAGGTCGAACTGGTGGTAAATCCTGCTCCTGATGACGCAGTCGTCCTCCTCCTTGCTGAACACGGCGATTATCATGGAGCCCTGGTGTGCCCACAGGTTTCCCCTTGACAGCGCCGTGAACATCTCCTCCAGTTTCTCCCTCTCATAGACGAAAACGTACCTCCAGGGCTGTTTGTTGTTGCACGACGCAGCCAGTTGGGCATGTCTGGCAAGGTCCTCGACAATTTCCGGGGTGATCTCCACCGGTTCGAGGGACCTGTACGCCCTCCTTGCGTGTATAGCATCCGTAACGTTCATTGTTGGAGTTCCTCCAGCTTCGCCATGACCGCGTCCACGTGTCCCTTGACCCTGACCTTCGGCCAAATATACGCTATATATCCGTCGGGGTCGATGATGAACGTGCTCCTCACCACGCCCATGTACTCCCTGCCGTACATCTTCTTGAGCTGCCAAGCTCCATACTCCTGCAGCGTCTCCTTGTCATTATCGCTGAGTAGGTTGATGGTGAGTCCATGCTTTTCCCTGAAGTTGGTGTGGCTCCTGAGGCTGTCGGGGCTCGCAGCCAGTATCACAGCGTTCTTCTCCTTGAACTCTTTCTCCGCTGCCGTGAACTCAAGGGCCTCCATTGTGCACCCTGACGTGTTGTCCTTAGGGTAGAAGTAGAGTATCACCCATTTTCCCCTCTGATTCGCGAGGCATATCTCTCCCCTCCCGGGGTCGGGGAGGCAGAAATCTGGGGCTAGGGTCCCTATTTTTAACTCGGTCATATGTTTCACCAGAATATAATTGAAAAAGGAGTTGCGTTATTTAAACCGTTTAGGGCTCCCGCAGGTTGAAGAAAGCCCGCTGGACAACCTCGGATAACGCCGGGTGGATGTGCATCGCGTCGGTGATGGGGTGCACTGTTCCGTCGCCAGCGTTCATCACAGTGATGATCTCCTGTATCAGGATCGGCGCAAATGGCCCTATGATGCTCGCTCCGAGGACCTTGTAGTCTTCACTGGCTAGGATCACCTTGACGTAGCCGTCCTCCTCGGCCATCGCGGCTCCCTTGGCGGTGTCGCTGTAGTTGTACTCCCCTATGAGGTAACTGATTCCTTGAGCCTCCACCTCGGCCTCCGTGAGCCCAACTGCGGCTACTTGGGGCCAGCTGAAAGCCGCGTAGGGAACTAGGTCGTAGTTCATTGGGTGGGAGTGACCGTGGCTATAGTTCTGCCAGACTATCCTTGCCTCGGCGTTGGCGACGTGCTTGTACATATCCCTGCCAATGGCGTCGCCGAAGGCGATTATGTTCTCCTTTGAGGTCTTGTACTCTTCATCCACGATGATATAGCCCCGTTTGTCCACATCGACTCCAGTTTTCTCCACCTTCAAGAGGTCGGCGTTGCTCTTCCTACCCGCCGCGATGAATATCGTCTCTACCTCGTACTCCTTCTCTTTCCCATCCTTGGTTCTGGCCTTGACGAGGAGGCCTTCGCCCTTCCGTTGAACCTCCTTGACCTCGATGTTTGTCTCGATGTGCATCCTCTGCCTCATTGACGTGATGAGAATCTCCGATACCTCCGGCTCCCCGTTCTTGATGAGGCGCGGGCTCCTGCTGAGGAGTGACACGTTCACCCCCATGCTTGAGAAAAAGTGAGCCATCTCGACGGCGATCAACCCGCCTCCAACGATAGCCATGCTCTCGGGTCTCTCCGTCATTTCCCAGACGTTATCGTTGGTGATGTAATCGACATCCTTGATGCCCTTTATGGGTGGGACCAGGGGCCTTGCACCGCTCACAAGGAAGATTGTGTCCGCCTTGATTACCTCGTCGTCCACCTTCATGGTGTAATCGTCGATGAACTCTCCCTGTACGGGGTAGAAGCTGAGTCCCTCCACGTGGTTGATGGCGTCCTCCATGGGGTGCCTGTCATGCTCCACGAACTCCTTTGTACGCCTCAT
This sequence comes from Candidatus Bathyarchaeota archaeon, assembly GCA_013619005.1. GTDB lineage: Archaea > Thermoproteota > Bathyarchaeia > TCS64 > TCS64 > RBG-16-57-9. Next base: position 3,855 of record JABXKY010000047.1, read on the forward strand.
GATGAAAGGAAAATCGATCTCATCGATGGTTACCTTAATACCCAGCTGCTCCGCGTGTTTGATCTGGTTCACCATGTCCGCTGGGTAAATCACCATCTTGGAGGGGATGCACCCCACGTTGAGGCATGTTCCCCCAAGCTTTCCCATCTCGACGAGCGCAACGGTTTTCCCGTTTTTGACCGCGGCGTCCGCGATCATCATGCCGCTTCCGCTTCCCACCACTAGAACATCAAAATGCTTCATGTCTAATTGAAGAGAAGGGGCAGATAAAAAGTGGGGGTTTACTCAAGCTCGGCGATGCCGTACTTGCTGTTATAGTCTAACCAAAGCTTACGCATTTCGTCATCCAAGCCGTCCTTGATGAGTCCGTAGATGGTCTTGATGTTCTGGATGCTATGGACGTTGAGGTTCAACTCCTTCTCCAGGTACTCCACCGCGCCCAAGTCCGCGATGTTCTCTGTGTCACCCAACCTCTCCTGACGGTCAACGGCTATCACCAGGCCAACAACCTCATGGTCACCAAGAAGCCTCAGCTTCTCTATGGTCTCCACCTTTGTTATTCCCGTGGTGATGGTGTCATCCACGACGAGGATACGCTGACCCGGCTTGAAGTAGCTGGCACCAACCAACACCCTGTCAGAGCTGAGGTCGCCGTAATCCTTTGCCTCCTTCCTGTCGTACATGTACCTGATGTCCATTCCGTACAGCTCTTTGAGTCCCTCCGTTGTGAGTGCCGCTAGGCTGATTCCCTTGTAGCTGGGCCCGAACACGTAATCGAACTCGGGGATCTCACCTGTTTCCATTAGGAACGCGATGTAGCTGGCGAACGCCCACTTGACCTTGGCGAGGCTCTCGCCGTCCGTTAGGGCTCCCAGGTTCACGAAGTATGGGCTTGGTCTGCCGCTCTTCAACATGAAGGGCTGGTCTGGGCTAGGGGGGAACCTGAGGGCTCCGCCCTTTAACAGCACATCTAAGAAGACCTGCTCGATCTTCTCCTTTGACACGAGCCCACGGCGCTCGATCCTGAACTCCTCGTTCAGGATGCTGTCCCTGAGGGTGCCGTAGTACGTGATGCTCCCGCAGTAGGTGCAGTGGAGTTTTGTTTCCTCAAGGAGCTCGCCCCTTTCTACCTTGAACTTGGTCTGTGGGGCGCTGTACTTCTGGTTCGTCGGGCACAAGGTGTTGGGGCAGTGGAATACTGCCTCAATCTGCTCAGGCAGCTCGATGACACGCTTTTCCTTTACCTCCCAGTCCTCGATGATGTTC
>JABXKY010000052.1 GCA_013619005.1 Candidatus Bathyarchaeota archaeon
AGCACAAACTGCAAGGACTATGGGAAGACTAGCTACGAGATATACAAGGCAGTGGACTTTGATTTCACGAAGATAGACCCGGCACTGTTCGCTCCGGCGGCGATAACCCTCACATGCGCAGAGACAGGTGCCACCTTTACACACGGCAGCATAAACAACGAGATAATCAAGAACTCGTGTGTATAGGGGGTTCCTTCAATAACTAAGATTGAGGTCACCCTCGTCTCAGGGAGGACAGCTAAACAGGGGATCGGGCTTGAGGCCGGAAAGCCATCTGATAGCTACATCGACAGCGTCAACCATGTGCTGTTGTGCCCTGACGATGTGGAGACACTGGGAATCAAGGAAAAAGATTCTATCACCATCACAACGGCAACCGGCTCAGTGACGGTTAACTGGGTTGTCGAAAAGAACCTCGATGCAGGTATGGTGTTTTTCCCTTATGGACCATGGGCTAACCAGGTATATGCATCAGGAACCGGGAGCACGGGGATGCCTTTGATGAAGGGAATCGATGCGACTATTGAGCCAGGGAAAGGAAAGGTGCTATCCCTGAAGGAGATCGTTGAGACATTAAAGGAGGACGGATAATTGGAGCAAACAGATATCGTATGCCCTTTCTGTGGCTGTCTATGTGACGACCTGGAGGTCTCAATCGAGGACGGGCACATAACTGGGCTCAAAAACGCGTGCGCCGTTTCAAGGTCAAAGTTCCTGAACCATGGAGATCACAGGGTTGAATCGGCATCAATAGATAATGAACCGAAATCAATCGAAGAATCAGTTAAAGCAGCCGTTGATATCCTATCAAAAGCAATACGCCCACTAATCTACGGGCTCAGCTCAACCGAGTGCGGAGCCATAAGCAAGGCCATCGAGATAGCTGAGGTTACGGGAGGAATAGTTGACAACACGGCATCGGTATGTCATGGACCAACAATCCTTGCCCTACAGCAGGTCGGTGAGTCCAAGGCATCGCTGGGCGACGTCATGAACAGGGCCGATCTAGTTGTTTTCTGGGGAGCCAACCCAACGGCGGCCCACCTGAGACACATCACCCGATACTCGGTTATGCCCAAGGGGATGTACGTTGAGGGAAGAAAAGGAAGAAAGGTCATTGCCGTCGATGTCAGGAAGACAGGCACTGCTAGGCTCGCTGACAAGTTCGTACAGGTTGAGCCAAACAGTGACTACGAGCTACTCCAGACCCTGAGAGCGATAGTCAGGGGAGAGGAGTTGAAGGCAACAGAGGTCGCAGGGGTCAAGATGGAGGACATCAAGGCCCTCGCAGCAGAGATGGCTGAGGCAAAGTACGGCGTAGTGTTCTTCGGCCTGGGCTTGACCCAGAGCGAGGGACGGCACATGAACATAGATGCCGCCGTCGGCCTCGTGGCCGAGTTAAACCGCAAGACCAAGTTCGTCCTGACCCCCATGAGGGGACACTACAATGTAGCGGGCGCAAACACCGTGGCAACATGGCAGACGGGATACCCATACGCCGTTGATTTCAGCAAAGGGTATCCTCGCTACAACCCAGGTGAGTTCACGGCTGTTGACCTGATGGCATCGGGAGAGGTTGATGCGGCGATAATAATCGCATCGGACCCTGGGGCCACTTTCCCAGCCGATGCTGCAAGGCACCTGGCCAAGATTCCGGTGATTACATTGGAACAGAAGATAACCCCGACAACGATGCTCAGCAAGATCGTGATCCCGGTGGCGACAGCGGGAGTTGAGACAGGAGGAACGGCATACAGGATGGACGGTATTGCCCTTAGATTGTCAAAGCTTGTGGACCCACCGGAGGGAGTCTACTCTGACGAACACATTCTGGATATGATTCTCAAAGGGCTCAAGGAGGCAGCACAGTGAAGGATATAATCATAAAGAACGGCTACGTTTTTGACCCCCTCAGCGGAATTGACGGCGAAAAGAAGGACATCTCTCTGAGTGCAGGAAAGGTCGTCGAGTCAGTCAAGGATGCAAAGGTAATTGATGCCTCGGGGAAGATTGTCATGCCCGGAGGTGTGGACGTTCACAGCCACATCGCGGGGAGCAAGATCAACATCGGTCGTCTCATGCGTCCGGAGGATCATAGAAAGGACGTTGTCAAGAAAAGCAGCGTCACGAGAAGCGGCGTGGGCTACAGCTGCCCATCAACATTTGTAACAGGTTACAGGTACGCCCAGATGGGGTACACCAGCGTCATGGAGGCCGCCATGCCCCCCATTGGAGCAAGGCACGTCCATGAGGAGCTCAATGACACCCCCATCATAGACAAGGCGGCGTTCACCCTATTCGGGAACAACTACTTCATAATGAAGTATGTCAGGGATGGAGACCACGAAAAACTCAAGGCCTACATGGCCTGGCTACTGCGAGCCACAAGGGGGTACGCGGTGAAAATAGTCAACCCAGGGGGGGTTATGAACTGGAAATGGGGTAGAAATGTCTTCGGGCTAGACGGAAAAGTCGAGGACTATGATATTACCCCCAGGCAGGTCGTAACCGCCCTCGCCAAGGCTAACGAGGAGCTCGAGCTACCCCATACCATCCACCTACACTGTAACAACCTGGGGATGCCAGGGAACTATAAGACAACATTAGAGACCATGGACGTGGCCAAGACGATCAAGCCCAAGGATGGACGGAAAACGACTATCCACGTGGTGCACTGCCAGTTCAACGCCCTCGCGGGGGACAACTGGATGAACGTAAAGTCAGGGGCACCTTACATCGCCAAGTACTTGAACGCGAACGAACACGTAACACTTGACCTGGGTCAGTTGATCTTCACGGATACAACGACCATGACGGGGGACGGGCCGTGGCAGTTCGCGCTCTGGAACATGACAGGCAATAAGTGGGTTAACAGCGACGTTGAGATGGAGGCCGGTGCGGGGGTCGTTCCATACACGTTCAAGAAGAACAACCCAGCCAACACCGTCCAGTGGGGCATAGGCTTGGAGCTGGCGCTTCTCATCAAGGACCCTTGGAAGGTGTACATGACAACGGACCACCCCAACGGCGGCCCATTCACGTACTACCCCAAGGTCATGGCTTGGCTCATGAGCAGGCAGGCTCGAACCGACACCATGCGTGAGCTTAACAAGGCAGTCCTTAAGCGGACGGGGCTCGCGAGCAACTACCGTGAGTACACCTTCAACGAGTTAGCGGTGGTCACCAGAGCGGGTACAGCCCAAGCCCTTGGGTTAAAGAACAAGGGCCATCTCGGAGTGGGAGCGGACGCCGATCTGGCGATCTATGACCTCGACCCAACTGAGTGGAGACCAAGCAAGTACAGGGAGCTTGAAAAGGCGTTTGCCAAGGCAGCTTACACGATAAAAGGCGGACAGGTCGTCGTGAAGAACGGCGAGGTGACTGCCACGCCCATGGGTGCAACTCACTGGGTGGACGCAAAGATTCCCGACGCAATCGAGGAAGACCTCATGAAGGACGTGGAGAGGGAATTCAAGCAGTTCTACACCGTGAGTTTAAAGAACTACCCAGTAGAGGACGAGTACCTACCGGTTCAGAAGGTGCACAAAGCGGGAGGTAAATGGTAATGAGCTTCGAAGTAAACGGCGTCCAGGTAGAGGACACATTCGCCGAGGGCTTCTCCATGTGGGGAAGCAGGCTGATAATTACGGCAGCGACCCAGAAATGGGCGAACATCGCGGCTACGTCCATGTCAGGTTACGCGACAAGTGTCATTGCCTGCGACTGCGAGGCAGCGATCGAGAGGGAGATACCTGCGGAGGAATCACCGGACGGGAGACCAGGAACCGTGGTGATGATCTACGGTTTTTCGAAGAAAAAACTCGCTGCGTCCATGCTGAGCAGGCTCGGACAATGCGTTTTAACATGCCCCAGCACGGCCGTGTTCAATGGTTTACCGGAGAAGGACGCCGACGCGATGCTGGACATCGGTAAAAGCATCCGTTTCTTCGGGGATGGTTACCAGGTGAAGATGCGGATGGGCGATGGCTGGCAAGACAGAAAACGCTACTGGAGGATACCTGTCATGGAGGGTGAGTTCCTCATCGAGGAAAAGATCGGAGCAAAGAAGGCGGTCGCTGGTGGAAACCTGTTGATAATGGGTGAAAACGAGGACATCACGCTAAAGGCGTCTGAGGCGGCCATTGACGCGATCCACGATGTAACGGGAGTAGTTACGCCATTCCCCGGTGGATTGTGCAGGAGCGGAAGTAAGGTCGGGTCGAAGTACGCTTTCCTAAAGGCAAGCACGAATACGCCCTTCTGCCCCGCGATTAAGCACAGCTTAAAGGACAGCAAGGTGCCTGACGGGATTAACTCGGTGCTTGAGGTGGTCATCAACGGATTTGACGAGGCCTCAGTGAAGAAGGCCATGGGAGTCGGTGTGAAAGCCGCCACGAAGTTTGATGGTATAAAGTGGATTACGGCAGTCAACTTTGACGGAAAACTTGGGAAATTTCAGATGAGCTTGAAGGAGAGTGTGGAGAGTGCCTGAGATGAGGAAAATTGTTCTAACCCCAAGGGGATTCAGTAAGATTCCCATTGAGGCAGACGTGATCTCACCTGATAACTTTGCGGGCAAGACGATCCCCGAGATCAGGGAGATGGAGATCTATTACGGCAACAAGGTCTACCCTATGAAAGAGTACATCCACGCCCAGGGCAAGGTCGCCGAGAGCCCCGAAAAGCAGCTGATTGTGATAGACGGAGACGCCCGTCACATCAAACACATCGGGGAAGGTATGACCACAGGACGCATTGTCATCCAGGGAGACGCCGGGATGCACACTGGGGTCCAGATGAGCGGTGGAGACATAACAGTAACAGGGAACGTCGGTGACTGGTGCGGAGCAGAGATGAAGGGAGGACTTATCAGGGTCCTCGGGAACGCCGGTAATCTCGTAGGTGCTGCTTACAGGGGCAGCGCGGAGGGCATGACCGGTGGATGTATCTTGGTGAACGGTAACGCAGGGTCTGAGATCGGCTCATTCATGAGGCGAGGGATGATCGTTGTAACCGGAGATACGGGTCCATTCACTGGAGTCCATATGAACGGAGGCGAGATAATTGTCTTCGGGAAAGCAGGTAAGAGATTGGGCGCCCAAGCGAAAGGAAACGGCGGCTTCATAGCCTGCTTCGGCAGCGTAGATGAGCTGCTCCCAACTTACAGGTATGACACCAGTTATACTCCCACCTTCATGAGGCTATACCTCAGGCAGCTAACGGATAAGCTCGGTATTGACATGACAAAGTACATGGATAAACCCATGAGACGGTACAGAGGCGACCTAGCAGTGGGCGGAAACGCCGAGATACTGGTAGCGGAGAAGGCGTAGGTACGTGAAGGTAGGCATCATAGGCTCGGATAGGAAAGAGTGGCACATATCCCGGCTCCTGAAGGGACTGGAAAAGAGGGGCGTGGAGGCGTACCTCCTCCCAGTCACCAAGCTACTTGCCAGGATCGGGGGAACACCCCGAATCTCGGTAAGAGGCTACGGGGTCGACGACTACGATGCAGTAATCGTAAGGCGTGTCCCAGGCGGCACCGCCGAGCAGGTCTTCTACCGAATGGACGCCTTGAGGCGAATTGAGGACATGGGCGTCACGGCCATCAACCCTGCTAGGAGCATAGAGAAAGCCGTGGACAAGTACTACACCTCTGCTTTGCTCGAGGACGCGGGGATCAACACCCCGCGTACCATGGTCACCGAGAGCTTCAGCGAGGCAATGAGGGCCTTCAAGGAGCTTGGAGGAGACGTGGTGGTGAAGCCCCTGTTCGGTTCACTAGGAATGGGTATCACAAGGGTATCCAACGAGGATGTGGCGTACCGTGTCTTCCGGGCGCTGGAGATGACCAAGAGCGTCTACTATCTGCAGGAGTTCATCCCCCACGGGGGAAGGGACATCAGGGTCTTCATCATCGGGGATCGAGTGGTCGCATCGATGCAGAGGGTCTCAGATGACTGGAAGACTAACATCAGCAGCGGCGGGAAAGCAGCCAAGTACACTCCCAGTGATGAGGCGGTCGAGATGAGCCTGAAAGCATCCGAGAAGCTGGGTCTGATGTACACAGGCGTGGACATCATCGAGACAGATGAAGAGGCCTATGTTATTGAGCTCAACAGCACCCCTGGCTGGGAGGGGCTCCAATCTGTCACGGAACTCGACATAACAGAGGCTCTATTAGACCACGTGATGACTAAAATCAAGTAGGTTGATCGACGTGAAGCCGAGGGACAGGGATTTTATCCAGACAGTGGACGATCACCTGTTCTGCGTGGTCGGGTACCTTCACCCTCCCGATGGTTACACGGCTTACCTCAAGTACGTGCCATCACCCGACGGGAAATGGGGAAAAGATGGGCAGAGGTACAGCAGGACGCTTCCATTCTACCATGTGGGCCAGGTCGAGAACACGTACAGGTACCTCAAGGAAGGATACCCCCAATACCTGTTTGAATGCCCTGTTCGAAACATCGCGCTCTCATGGGTGCCCAAGAGCCACGTAAAGCAATACTACTACCCAATAAAGAAACTCCATGAGATTGAAACACGAGGGGCAAATGACCCACTCGAGAAAAAACTCTTGGACCTCACAGTACTTCTCGAGAAAAAGACTGGCATTAATAATAGCCTAGGGGTTACGGGAAGCATCCTGACTGGAACCCATAACCCATCATTCAGCGACATCGACCTCACTGTCTACGGGCATGATGCGTCAATGAGACTCATAGCGGCGTTGAGGGAGCTTAAAGAAGAGGCGAATATCGTGAAACCTGTTACGCCCGAGGAAAAAGAGAGGTGGGTGAGGAACAGAGCTGAAAGGTTCCCGATTAGTGTAGATGATCTGAGGAACGTCGCCGAGAAAAGGTGGAACTACGGGTACTTTGAGGGTACGTACTTCTCAGTCCACCCGATAAGGACTGACGAGGAGATAACCGAGGATTATGGTGATAACACCTACCACAGGAAAAAAACCGTGGAAGGCACAGCGGTTGTCAGCGATAACAGTGATTCCATTTACCTACCAGCGGTTTACGGGGTAGAAGTTGAGGGCTCTGATGTGATCTCTGAGGTTGTCTCTTTCGAGGGACTATACGGTAGTTTGTTTGAAGTGGGGGACAAAATCCAGTTCAAAGGTGTTCTTGAAGAAATAAGGGGGAAGACCCCCCGCCACCGTGTACTGGTGGGGGGCGCGGGTTCCCCTGACGGTTACATAAAATGGGTGTGACCTACTCGGGGTAGGGGTTCCACTTTTCCTCGACATATTTTGCGATGCCGCTGGAGTCAAGTGGTCCTACAGAGACGCTCCACCCCGAGGCCTCCTGTATCTCACCGCTTAGGCGAGCTGATCGACCTGGGATGATGATGTTCCTGTGCTTCACCATATCCTCCAGTTTGAACTCCTTTATGGCCTCCGCTACCGAGTCAGCTGTCATCTTCCTGCCTGCCACGGCGCTCTCCACGCTCATACCCTCGCTGTCCACTACCAGCAGGTAGCTGTCAACCTTGGCGTTCTCGATGTCGTTGGCCACGGTGTAGTAGGTCAGGGCGAAGTTGGTGGTCATGAGCACCGGTGAATCCTCTGTCGGTGAACCTATGGTTATGACCTCTGGCTCTACTGAAACAGGCTTCCTAGGGTCCGTGTACAGGTTCGCCCTCAGGAATATCTGGGGTAGCAGCGACCAACCGCTTATCCCGTGCACCACAATCATGTCCGTGAACCTAGTGATGAGTGCCCCCGCTATCTGTGCCTCGTTCCACTCGTTTAGAACAGGGTCCTCCTCCGCTACTGCCCACGCTACCATCGGCGCCCCCAGCAGGGGATAACCTAGGCCTTCCTCCTCCTCGTTTATCGAGTCCCATCTGAGAGCCGTGAAGGTATCGAGGTTGGTTGACATGTGCTCGATTGGCTGTGTGCCTGGGTCGAGTACTATATCCTCCAGTCCGTACTCCTCTAGGGTCAGGGCGATGCTCTTGAGCGTGTCAAGGTCCATCGGTGAATACGCGACCAGCGGGCAACCGTATTTTAAGGCTAGCTCAGCCATTTCGGCCCAGTTGTCCTTGGTAGCCCCGTGGATAAGCGGACGTTTATCGGCCACCTGCTCCAGGCCCTTCTCCATGACCTTTGGGTCGTGGGCGCAGAGCATAAGGGGCTTCCGTGTCAGGTCGTTTGCCTTCTTAACTGTCTCCGCGAACTTCGCGGGGTCTCCGCTGGTAGACCTAATGGACAGCATGTCCAGGGTAAGGTCCATCCCGATGTAGTTGTAACTGAAATCGTTTAAGACGTGAACCCTAGTCTCGAACTCCTCGTCTGACATCTCGTCACTGACATCGATGGCGATAGCTGGCTGATTGAAGTAGGTGAAATCATGCCTGTAGAGGACGTACTCGCCCCCCAGAGTCAGCTTGTTTTCGCCTGTTCCAACCTCGACTGCCTTGACCGCGGGCTTGAGTAGCGCCCAGAGCTCCGCGTATGCTTCCGTGAACTCTGGGTTCAATAAGGGCTTGCACTCCTCAAGGAGTGCCTCCCGGTTCACCAGTTTGGCCGCGAAGGCCATGCAGTTGGTCTCGCCGCACTCATCGCAGTTGGTGCATGGTAGGAGCTTGTAAATCTGTATTGGGCTTAGCTCTTTCGCTGGCATATCACTTACCTCCTACGGTCACAGTGACCCAGTCTGTTACCTCTGTGGGTTTGTTTCCCTTCATGAGGTTGTCAATCGTTGACTTTAGCGCGTTCACTGCGGCTGGGTGCATCATCATGAAGTAATCCACGCCTGTTAGCAGCAGTGTCTGTCCTGTTATGGTCTCCCATATGGGGCCACGCAGCTCCCTCGGGGCGAACTCTGGGCCCATCTTCATCCACGCCTCCCTGGCGGCCCACGCGTTGGTGGTCCCGCTGGACATTGGGTGGTTGAGCTCTGGGTCGCCCTTGAGCGCGGCCAGTCTACACCTTTCCATTACGGTGAAAGCGTAGTCTAGGCCGTAGCCTAGTGCCGCGGTGGTGGTGTCCATGATTATCTGGGTCTTGTCGACGTGGTCGTAGAGTTTCCTGTTTAGCTCCCTTGCCTTGTTCACGTCCATTGATGTGAAAGCGACCACTGTGTTGTCGTGGTCGTTAATGAGTTTGGCAGATTTTTCGATGTCCATGTCTAGGGTGACCGAGTTGATGAGTAGGCGTTCGCCCTCGATCTGCTCGGAGATAGCCGTGAAGACCGCGAGGTCTTTCTGTGGGTCCCCGCATCCTCCAATGCTTATTGGTACATCAACTGCCTGCAAGACCTCCTCTACCTTCTTGACCGCTGACTTTGGGGACGCGTCATCGATTAGAGGATCGATGGTGAGCAGGTGCAGGTTAATCATCTCGGCTCCGAACTTCTCGACGCATATACGGGCCCATTCACCTGTATCATGCAGGAACTCCCTGAAGTGCATCTTAACGGCCTTGCTCAGGGGCACCTTGGGCCAGTCAAACACGTCAAGTGCAATAATTGGCCGGTTCTTCGGTGGCGTCTGAAAGTTGTAGAAGGCAGGAGCCTTCTGTCCGCCCAACGTATATGAGGTTGACCTTGTCCCGCCCTCGGTTTTTGTTGCACCGAGCTTGACCTCCACGATCTCGCCGACGTACGCTCCGGGTGGTATAGTGGTCTTTGCGGGTATCAGTGAGGTGGGTTTTACTTTGATTGGCGCCGGTTGGATTACCGCGTGCTGTGCGGGTAATGCCATAGGTGCCATCTGTGGCATTCCGCCGCCGAACACCTGTGACATCCGAGCGGCCGAGTCCCGTATGATCGCGAACTCAGAGGCCATCCTGTTCATAACTACAGGGTTCATCCCTCCACCGCTAGAGCTTACGCTGAGCTCGATCTCGTCTAGGTCGATTATTACGTCCTGGAGCTCGATCTCCTGGAAGTTTGCGAGCTTCTCGAGTAGGTCGGCGCTGATGGGGAGGTTTATCTTTCTTTCCTTGGCCATTGGGCTCACTCCTTCTCTGCCCTGATGATTACCTTCTCTGCCCTGATCTTGGCGTTCTTTAGGATGATCTTGATTTTCATTCCCTGGGGCAAACCTACCATGGGTAAGGCGCTGGCGGGTAGCTCCAGTGAAGGAACAGTGAATCCTGCCATGGGCATCTGCTGCTGCATCACCTGTTGCTGAGGCTGTGCGACTGGTACCGGTTTCTTTTCCTCCTCGGGCTTCCAAGTGTCCACGATTGGGTGTTTCTTTTCCCTGAGCCATGTTTTGAGCTCGTCCATGCTGGACACGGTTTTCTCGGTGGCGATCTTGGGGGCTATCTCCTGGGGCATGTACTCCTTGATCCTGTCCATGATGTCCTCGGGCATCCAGACGACGCGGTCCCATCCTCCGTCAGCCTGCATGAACCTGGGGCTCCTCATGTACTCGATGCTTAGTCCGTGGAACCCGTCCACCTGCCTTCCTCCGGCAGTCAGGTCGCTAATCGTGACGAAGTCAAGACCATTCACCGTCTTGTCCCTGTAGTTTCGGTGCACCACCCCGTAAGCGTCCACCTCGGGTATGTAGAATGCGCATCCCTCGAAGCAGCCGCAGCTGGTGTGGGGGTAACCGAAACCGGTGTAGAGTTGAACCCTCTCGATCTCACCAAGGCTCTTTTCCCTGATGACCCTGTTCACCCCATCGTATTCACCTGTTAAACTGTCGATAATATTCCCTTTTGGGATCTCGAAAACGGGTCCCTTGGGATCTACCTTTGCCGTTGCCTTGCCGTCGAACCAGCTTATGGCCCCACAGTTTGCGTAACGCTGGGGTGTGATGACGCAGAGGTGCGTCGGTGCGAAGCTCTGGCAGAGGCTGCAACCGTAGAAGACTTCCACGTCGTCGTCGCTCATGCCTCTGGCCTTGGCGTCCCTTGACTCGTAGAGCTCCATGGCACTGTCGTAATACTCCTTGACCTTCTCAGGATCCGTGATGAAGGTGATCTGCATCTTCTCGATGAATGACATCTCACTCTTGTAAAGCCTGAAGAGGACCTTGGCGAACAGCTTCAAGGTGTTGAAGCCCTTCTGGTAGCTCTTCTTGCTCAGCCTCATCTGGATATCGTACCTCTGGTTCAGATGCATGAAGCCCTCGATGAAGTTGACGTACTCGTGGAGTCGTCTTTCTATTACGCCCTCCAAGTCCTTCTCTATCTCGGTACCGGCTACCTCAATGATCATGCCGAAGGGAACGTTTGTCCCCTCTGGTATGTCGGGTAGATCGTTTCCGATGATAGTGATTTTCTCGTCCTCAATCTCATCAAGCTCTTTTGCCTGGACTAGCTCGAACTTGAAATCCTCCCTAGGTCCTCCAAGTTCGACCTGCATCTCTCTGCCCCTAATCCTTTCACCCTCGTAGATGATTCCTACATCTACAGGGATATCCTCAAACATTGACATCTTATGCTTCCTCCTCTAATCGTGATACAATTATCTCTATCGATTCCTTCCAGTCAGGCTCCGGCATCCAGCCTAGGCTCCACTTGGCGTTTGGCTGGTAGTTCCTGTCAAGGCTTACTGTTCGCAGGCTCATAGCGAAGTTTTTGAGCCCGGATTCCACGAGCCACTCCATGTAATACGCGAATCCCATGAACACGACTGCGTCGTAGGGTCCTTTCCCGTCGAGACCCATCCATTCTGGGTCGCTTAGATATTTTCCCAAGACGAAAAGGGACATACTTTTGGCCTTGTCGTCTCCCCGTTTTCTGAACTCGCCCACCATGTGGGCTGTGGCTACGGCTGAGACCTTTGGGTTCTTCAGTGCCCTGATGGCTGAATCCACCAGGTCACCGTCGTTTGTCTCGGTTTTAACTGAGTGCGATCCCACAACGAGAAGCGGTCTTTTCGCCTTGCTTATGAGGCTCGCCGCCACGTTGCCGTTTGGGAAGATGTTTGCCTTGGTTGGACCTGCGATCTCAGCTGTCTGCCCTAGCTTTGTTTTAGTGGACATCAGCTTCTCCTCCTCACCATACGGTCGAGCAGAGTTGGGTCAGGGGACCCAATGTGATCCTCCACCCAGTTCTTCTCCTCCAGTGCCTTCATTACCTCGTCCCTCATGGTGAATGGGATGTCCTGGCTCCTCCTCACGTACAGGTGCAGGTCATCCGGCATAGAACCGTAGTGCCTCTTGTGGAGGTCGATGTAGTGGGTTAGCTTTACCGCTCTCCCCTTGTTGGTGTCGTTGGGCCTCATGACAAGCTTGGAGATGAGGACTATGGCCTCTTCCTTTGTTTCGGCCGCGTAGAATAGGTGCTCTGGGGTTGGTCCTACGTAGACCTCCTCGCCGTCCCTGGCGTTGTAGACGATCCAGTCTGCCTCGTTGTCCTTGTCTCCTAGCAGCATCCTGCGGTACTTTGAGCCGTGTGGTCCGACAACGACTGGGATGCCTAGTCTCCAGCAGCCTGCCGCGATGGCAGCGGCTTTCTGACTCATTGCGCCCCATGCCACGCCTACGGCGCCTACACGGTTGTAGATGTAGTCAGCGATCTCCTCGTAGTTCCCCCTGAGGGGTCGTTTGGCGAATATGTTGGCGATCTTGATGGCTGCCCCTGTGATGTGACTGTTGGCTACGCAGCTGCCTACGTTTACGAGGCCTCCCGCGTCGAAGTGGCCCGGGTATTTCTCGTATAGGTTCTGGCCGTCCTCGTCCTTGGTCATGGCGATGTTCATGGCCGAGCAACCTGATGC
>JABXKY010000046.1 GCA_013619005.1 Candidatus Bathyarchaeota archaeon
ATACGAGACCTGGGAACCGTTTGGGGTTGTACTCGACGTTCCTGAATACCTTGAGGATATCAAGCAGGTCCATCTTCTGGCCGAGGGTTACTGATGCCACGACGTTCACTATGTTGATGTCCAGATCCAAGGAATCTACAATTGGTTCAATTAACGTGATATGTTCTTGTGTCAAATTTATCTCTCCGCCATGGGTCCAAGCATCGTTTCCTTGGGGTTAGAAGAATTGAACAAGCGTGATGGATATATCTTCATCCCGGTTTAAATACATCTCGATGAACCAGGATTTTAGGCGCGCCGGTATAGGATAAATCTCTAGATTTATTCCATATAGCTATAAACTCAGCTCTCCGTAGATCAAGTGACCCTTTTTGATTTATGACTTGATTATCAGGAATGGCAGAATCATGGATGGCTCAGGGAATCCATGGTTTCATGCAGACGTTGGCATAAAAGGTGACAAGATAACCTCGATAGGTAACCCTGAGGACGCGGCTGCTATTCGAGTCATCGATGCAAGTGGCATGATTGTAGCCCCCGGATTCATAGATATTCACAGCCACAGTGACTACCCCATACTCATCGAGCCTGAGGGGCACAGCAAGATCAGACAGGGTGTCACCACCGAGGTTATAGGTAACTGCGGCAGCTCAGCAGCTCCCATGAATCAGGGACTAAGGGAGTACCGTGACAAGTACGATAAATCCCAGCTTGGCGAGGACTTTGAGTTCAGCTGGGGCTCCATGAAGGAGTACCTAGACCTTGTACGCAGTAAAGGTATCAGTTTCAACATCGTGCCCCTCGTGGGACACGGAACCCTCAGGCAGAACACCATCGGTAACGACAACAGACCACCAACAAAGGAGGAGTACAAGGAGATGAAGAGGCTTCTAGCCCAGTCGCTGGACGAAGGTGCATGGGGATTATCAACGGGGTTGATCTACACGCCTAACTTGTACGCGAAGACTGATGAAATCATCGAACTGGTGCAGACCCTGAAAGAGCGTGACGGTTTATACGCCAGTCACATCAGGGGCGAGGGTGACACCCTCATCGAAGCAGTGGAGGAAGCCATCAAGATAGGCGAGGAAACAGGGGTCAAGACCCAGATTTCCCACTTCAAGGCATGCGGCAGCAGGAACTGGGGAAAATCCGAGAACACACTCAGGATGATTCAGGACGCCCGTGACCGGGGTTTGGATATCACCTTTGACCAGTATCCATACATTGCATCCAGCACAGGTCTGGCATCAATCTTACCCTCATGGGCTCATGAGGGAGGCGCCGAGAAACTCTTGCAGCGCATAGCGGACCCTGAGACAAGGGAGAAGCTACGGGCTGAACCGACGGAGGAGATGGAGGACTGGACTAGGCTGCTAGTAGCCCACGCCGCGCACACACCTGAATACGAGGGAAAAACGGTTCAGGAGATAGCCGAACAGGAGGGAAAGACACCCTTCGACGCCATGTGTGACATGCTAATAGCCGAGGATGCACAAGTCGCGATCATCCTTTACGAGATGTGCGAGGAGGACGTCCAGAGGATAATGCAGGACCCCAACGGCATGATTGGAAGCGACGGCAGAGCTATGTCACCCGATGGAGTGTTCGGAAAGGGCAAGTTCCATCCAAGGTATTACGGTACATTCCCACGTGTGCTTGGGCATTATGTCAAGTCCGGAGTCATCAACCTGCAGGAGGCGCTTCGAAAAATGACAAGCGCACCAGCCCAGCGCCTAGGGATAAAGGACAGGGGGCTTCTAAGGGAGGGTTTCATGGCGGACATCACTATCTTTAACCCGGATACGGTGAATGATGTTGCGACGTTCACTGACCCCCACAGGTACGCCTCAGGCATTCCCTACGTTATTGTGAACGGTGTCGTGGTGATCGACGAGGGAAAACACACTGGTGCTTTGCCGGGTAAACCCCTCATCAAATAAGTTACAGAGTTTTCTTTTCGTGAAGGTAGTCAACCACCTTAACGACGCGTCCATCCTTGAGGTAAACCCTTGGGACACGTCGGGAGACGCTGGAGACAACCTCGTCTGTTATCGAACCCATCCAGTCTGCTACATCGGAAGCAGTGGGCTCACCTGAACATCCATCCCCGAAGAGAACCACGGAGTCACCAACAGCGGGTTTGTACACATCTGTGAGATCAACCATGGTCTGATCCATACAGACCCGACCCACTACTGGAGCTCTATCATTCCCAACCCAGACCTCTGCCTTGTTGGATAGCGCCCGGCTGTACCCATCGGCGTACCCTACTGAAAGACTTCCTAGACAACTTTCTCTCTTTGTAGTGTAAGTGAGCCCATAGCTGACCCCTGTCCCTGGAGGTACAGTTTTCACATGGGTAACCCTTGTTTTCAAGGTCATCACGGGCTTCAACATAACGGTATCCCTCTTGATGAGTCCTGAGGGATAGAGACCGTACAATATACAGCCCGGTCTAACCAGGTCAAGGCTGAACTCGGGGAGATCAATGATTGCTGCGCTGTTATTTGTGTGTTTGAGAGGGATATTGACGCCTTGTTCAGTTAAACGGTCCAAGAAACCTGTGAACACGTTGAATTGTTTCCGTGTATAACTTTTATCCTCTGAGTCTGCTAACGCAAAATGGGTAAAGATACCCTCGATGTTGATGCCCGGCATATCTTTGATCATGTATATGGATTCAATTGTTGCTTCATCAGGCTGGAAACCAATCCTTCCCAGTCCAGTGTCGATCTTGATGTGAAGATTAATGGTGCCCTCAACTTTTTCAGCGGCAGCATTGAAACCTTCGGCGCATTGGATGGAGTAAACAGTGGGAGTTAGGTTCCATTTGAGGATGGGCTCCGCTTGTTCAGGTGATGTATACCCGAGAATCAATATAGGGGCGGTGGTCCCTGCCCTGCGTAACTCAACTGCCTCAGACAGTGTCGCTACGGCTAACATATCAGCACCGTTTTCAAGTAATACCCTTGAAGATTCAACAGAGCCGTGCCCATAGGCGTTCGCCTTCACAACTGCCATTATCTTAGATTTGGAAGGAACAATGGATCGAATCTCCATTATATTGTGGCGTAGAGAATCTAGATTTATTTCAGCCCAAACTGGCATTGAAGGCAGATGCATAATGGATTGTGTTAGTCGTTCACATTAAATAGTTAACCCGTTTTGATGCGCGCGTATGACATAGTGGGATATGTATTGGAGGACATGGAGACTATTTGCATTAAGGTTGGGTATTATGATGGAGAAACTCATGTGATACCTTGGGAGATTCCATAGCATATGCATATGTTAGAATAAATAGAAAAAATAGGTTAGAAGGCGCGCGCGCGTTCTGGTTCCTGAGAAGGCAAAAGAGATTATCAAAAAATATGAGTCAGACACTGGAGATGTGTTGATGTTGCGCGCGCGGTTATATCAATTTCCAAAGTCAGACTCATCGTCTCAAATCTCCTTATACTCAATGTGGGGAAATACTCTACCGAACAGTTCCCCGGAATAACACTTTTATTTGATCGGCATGGTTAGTTGAGTACGTGCCGCCGTAGCTCAGCCTGGGAGAGCGCCCGGCTGAAGACCGGGGTGCCGAGTGTTCAAATCACTCCGGCGGCACCATTCTCGTTACTTAGCTTTTCCCCGTTTCATCTACTTTTCAGCCTTTAAGCTCTTTTTTTCCAGATATTATATTATTCGCCAGATAAATCAACTGAAAAATTTCAAAGGGTATCGGATAATGGATCGAATATACTGTATTTGCATCCATTTCCGTTTTTAATCACAACCCAAACCACTTTATGACTATCCGATGAATACAGTGCTCCCAGAATCCAGTCGGTACGCCTCAGATGATATGATAGAAATAGTCGTATCCGAGAGAGAAGAGCATATTCTACAGCTCATCGGAGAGTTAGAAGGAGAAGTGCTTTGGGTGAACGGCACCCAGAAGGGCATATTACCTGGAGATTTTGACATCCTTAAACAACATTACAAGGAGATAGAAGCCCTGCACCTTCTCGACGTTCTCGTTAAAAAGGGACTGTTGAAGCGCATAGACAACGGGATAGTTCTTCTTTGCCCCAGCTGTAACTCACACAACGCATCAATTTTACTATCATGCCCGTCCTGCAGCTCCCACGAGCTTAGGCGAAAGCAGAAGATCGTGCACAAGAAATGTGGACATTGGGGTGTAAGTGATGAATTCATCAGTGATGGTGCTTTAAAGTGCCCCAATTGCGAGGCAAGGGCTACACTTGATGACCTCAAAGGTGGTGAAGAGTTCAGTTATAGTGACCCCTACTACGAGTGTAGCAAGTGCAGATTTACCACCAATCGGGGTATGTATCTTCATCTTTGCAAATCATGCGGCGAGCGATTCAACATATCCAAGGCCGTTCAAATAGAGCAGACGGGGTACAAATTAACAGCGGACCCTGTTGCAGAACTCTACAATAAGCAACAAACAATAGAACCAATGAGCGAGCCACCACAGATCAAAGAAGAGATCAAACAGGAATTGATTCAGGAATCAGAGCCTGTAGTTAATGAGGACCCTGTTTTAGAGCCAAAAATAATCCAAAAACCAGGACTCGATATTCCGCTTGAAAAAGGTAAGGTAGTTCCAGATCAAACGGTTGAACCTGTTGAAAGGATACCGGTTAAAGAACCAGAGCATAAAAAAGGACCCGTCCATGGCGTTGAGATAGAATCTACATCCTCCACCGATGCGATGGCCGCTCATGAAAAAGAAGAAGTGATTGAAGAAAATGAAAAGTCGATGAAAGAGTTTTTCTCAGATTACCTAAAGCGAATAGAGGAAGTCACTCAGGTTATCGAACCAGTAGCCAAGGAACCACCAAAGGAAGAAACTGAAACAGATTCCTTGTCAGACCCCTCAGAGAAAGTTGTCGTCAAGGATGAGGCCTTTTTAGATCTAGAAAAGTTTGAGCTCGAAAAGGAAATCAAAGGGATAAACCATGGGAACTCCTTTGAGTTTGAAAATAATTCTCAAGACTTTGAACCAGATAACTCATCAATGAGGTATGAGTTAGTCGTTGAGGAGAGAACAAGAACAAACAAGATTATTGAGATAAAGGGTATAGGACCTGCATAC
>JABXKY010000230.1 GCA_013619005.1 Candidatus Bathyarchaeota archaeon
GGACCCTTGAGCATTTTCTTGACTGGTGCATCGAGCTTGGTGTTAACGCCGTTACCATCTACAGCTTCAGCACGGAGAACTTCAACAGGGACCCAAGGGAGCTGGACGAGCTGTTCAAGGTCTTCAGCAACAACCTCGAGAAGCTGCTCAATACTCCAAGGATCCACATTAAAGGTGTCAGGGTTAAGGCGATAGGCAGGGTTGAGACGCTGCCTGAGCACATCCAGGAACTCATCAAGAAGGTCGAGGACGCCACTGCCAGTTACGACTCGTTTTACCTGAACATCGCCATCGCTTATGGTGGAAGGGCCGAGATCATCGACGCGACCAGGCTCATCGCAAGCAAGGTCCAGGATGGCGTGATAAACCCCGAGGATATAGACGAGAACGTTCTTGAGGCACATCTATACACGGCTCATCTTCCAAACCCTGATCCCGATGTAATAATCCGTACGTCGGGCGAGGCACGACTCAGCAACTTCTTGGTGTGGCAGTCCGCTTATAGCGAGCTGTTCCTTGTGGACGTTTACTGGCCCAGCTTCAGGAAGATCGATCTCATGAGGGCCATCAGGGGCTACCAGATGCGCCAGAGGCGATTCGGGAAGTAATAGGGAAGACTTTTATGAGTTTTCTGGGTTGTATTATTCTCACTGGTTGAGAGTAACTGGGGCCGGAAGCCATGGACGACCATAATCCCGCAGTAATACCTAGTAATACATACGGTGTTCACGGATTATCGAACAATGGTCTCTAAATGTTATATCAAACATGTTAACATGGGCCGCGGACCCGGTTAGAGTTGACCATATAGGGTAAAGGGAAGGTGCACTTGGGGGAGATGCTAAATGGTACACATTAGTAGAATGCATATTCGAAACTTCAAATCCTTCGGGGGTGAGCCAATCAAGCTCAACTTCCAGCCAGGTTTTAATATCATCACAGGACCGAACGGCAGCGGGAAAAGCAACATTCTTGACGCCGTCCAGTTTGTGCTGGGTGAACTCGGTAGCAAGCGCATGAGGGCCCCCGACCTCGGTGGATTGATCTACGACGGAGCAGGCGAAGAGCTCGCGGGCAGGGCGCAGGTAGCTCACGTGAGTCTCTACTTCGACAACTCCGATAGAGGGCTCGCCGTTGACAGGAAAACAGTCATCATAGGTAGGAAGATGGACAGGGATGGCAAGAGCACATACCTGCTTAATGGAAAACGCACCAGCAGGCGTCAACTTGTCGTGCTCCTCGAGATGGCTGGTATCTCCGCGGGCGGCTATAATATTGTATTACAGGGTACAGCGACAAGGCTCAGTGACCTCACGCCCCGCGAGAGGATGGACGCCCTAGAGGACCTCGTTGGGATCAGGGAGTACGACATCAAGAAGAACGAGGCAAGGACACAGCTCAACGAGGCGGAGAGAAAGATAGAGGTAGCCTCGGCCAGGATCGAGGAGATAAAGAAACAGGTCAACGAGCTGGAAAAGCAGAGGAACATGGCGTTATTATTCAACCTCCTGGACGAGGAGGAGAGCAGGCTCGCCGCCCAGAGGCTCAGCACGCAGATCAACGACCTCGAGGCGAAGCTAAATGATCTTGATGACCAGATCCTTGAGAGGCAGGTCGAGGGAAAAGGCCTGGAGGAAGAGCGCCAGAAGTTCATAGAGGAGAGGCGCGAGGCACAGGGGAGGATGGACGAGTTCAACAAAGAGGCGACCGAGAGGGGAAACACCAGGCTGCCTCTTCTGAAATCAGAGCTCGTCGGGAAGAACACGTTAAAGGATTCCCTCCAAGCCCGCATAAGGGAGATCCAGCAAAGGAAGCTCAACCTAGACAGGCTGAAGCTTGACAAGGAAGCGGAGATAGAGAAATCGAAAGGCGAGATCGGCTCGCGGAACGAGAGACTCCAATCAATAACTGGAAAGGAGTCGGAGTTCGTTTTTGACCTTGAGGAAAAGGAGATGGAGCTCGTAAGTGTAAACGAGAACATCATGGCGGCCCGCGAGGCAGTGGAGTTAAACCAGAGACGTCTGGAAGACCTCACCGAGTCACTTTTGCCTCTCCAAGAGGTTCTCACCGGCATTGAAACTGGTATCCATAAGCGCAGCTTCGGCGTCGAGTCAGCGGACGAGAAGATCACAGGGTATAAGGAAAGAGAGAAGGCTTTCCATGAACGCAGAAAAAGTCTTGAAGATTCAATAACAAAGTACGAGGACTTCAAGACCGATGAGGCAACCAAGCTCGATGACATGATCCAGACAGTCGAGGGTCAGGTCTCAAGGCAGAGAGAGATCAGGAGCACCATCGAGGGCGCAAATCAACTGGCCAAGGACGCCGAGACCACAATCACGGAGTTGTCCGCGAAAAGAGACCTCTGGAAAAACATCGTCACCGAGGAGAAGGCCCTTGAACGAATCAAGGAAATAGGTGACGCCGGCGCAATGGAGGGCTATCACGGTCCCCTCAGAGCCTTCATTCGGATCGATCTTCAGAACCAGCGAGGCGTCGAAAACAGCAGCAATGGCTGGATTAACGCCGTGGTGGTAGACGATTACGAGACAGCCAAGGAGCACGTCGAGAGGCTTAAGAAGACCAGGGTGGGCATGACCCGTTTCATCCCGCTTGATCAACTCAAGGCCCCGAGGAAGATGCCCGAGCTCAAGGTTAAAGGCGTGGTTGGAGCCATCCCGGACATCATCAGGTACGACGAGATGTACGCCGGTGCCGTACACCTACTCTGGGGAGACACCTATCTAGTGGAGAACCACACAGCGGCAGAATTAGTCAATGCCCAAGGCTACAGGGCGGTAACAAAGTCAGGAGATGTCTTTGAGGCTGCAGGCGGAATCATAGGCGGCTACTACAGGCGCCCCCCAGATTTCACAAAGCTCATCCCCACCGAGGAATCAATATCCAACCTATCCGTCACCATCAAGGATCTTCGAGGGAAGCTCAACAACAGGATGAAGGAGCTGAGGACCAGCGGCTTCGACCTCCGAAAGTTCACCGATTACATGGAGGACAGCCAGGAGCGGGTCCGCCGAATCGAGGCTGACATGGAGTCCACAAACGAGAGCATCGTCAGGCTCGACAGAAACCTCAAGACCCTTCTTGAGAGCGTCGAGAAAGTAAAAAATGACAAGGACAACGAGGAGCGCATCGGCATCATCCTTGGGGAACGCAAGAAAAAGACGCTTGAACAGATCGAGCAGACCAAATCTGAGATCAATAGACTAAAGGAGATTCGGCTCAGCGATATCGCGGGACTTGAGATTGAACGGGATACCCTGAACCAGGAGATCAACCACCTCGACAAAGATATCAGTGAATTATCCAATGACAGGACGATCCAGACGGGCTTCGTGGACAGAATCCTAAGCCTTCAGATATCCGAGGCCGAGGAGGCCATAATCTCGGCGAGGCAGGAGCAAACTGAGCTGGATGAGGAGAACGCGTCAATCGTTGAGCAACTTGATGAGATCGGGAAGGACGTCGTTGAGCTGGATCTGCGCCTCAGTGATGTCATCTCCAAAGTCGAGGCTACCAGTAAGGTATTCGAGCAGCACCAGAGGTCACTGAGACAGTACGATCAGAGGCTGGACCAGTTATCCCGACGCAGCAGCGACCTTGACCGGAGAACCGGCTCACTCACCCTGGACAAGGAACGCATCAGGCTTCAGGTCGAGCAGCGACTTGGCGAGCTGGCCCGGCTGGGCTTCAGCGACAAGATCCAGGTTGAAAACATATTGCTTGAACAGGTGGAGCGTAGGCTCCAGAGCATCAAGAGTGAGAAGCGGGGCCTGGGGGCCATCAACCAGCTGGCCATCGATCACTACCCCATAACTATGCGGGAGTACAAACAGAGGAGCACCCGCATCAACGGTATGGAGGAGGAGAAGCAGAGCATCCTCGCATTCATCAATGAGATCGAGAAGGAGAAGCTGGAGCACTTCATGAGCGCATACAACATCATATGCGAAAACTTTAGCGCGATATTCAGCAAACTCACAGGCGGAGGCGACGGACGCCTCGAGCTCCAGAAGCCCGAGGACCCGTTCACAGGAGGAGTAGACCTCTACGTCCAGTTCGCAGGCAAGCCCATGAGGCTCGCAAGCGGCGCGTCAGGAGGAGAGCGAAGCGTTGCAGCCATCGCGTACCTGCTGGCCATCCAGCGGTTCCTGAAGGCGCCCTTTTACCTCTTCGACGAGATAGATGCCCACCTCGATGACTTGAACACCAGCAGGCTGGCCGAGGTTCTCAAGGAGAACGCCGCTGACAGCCAGTTCATGATGATCAGCCTCAAGGACGTCATGGTGCACAACGCCGACCGCATCTACGGCGTATTCGCCCAGCACGGCAAGAGCAAGGTCCTGGCACTACCCATGAAGGAGAAGATAGCAGCTTGAGTAGGACTAAGCAGAAGCCCTACTACCTGAGGCAGCCATGGGATATACTGTTCAGGGAGAACAAACTTGAGAAGGTCTCCCCATGGAACGTGAACCTGGTCCTCCTACTCACCACCCTCCTCGAGGAGATGGACAAGGCAGGCATAGATTTCAGGCTCGCGGGAACCGCCATACAGAGCAGCGTCCACATATACATGAAGAAGGCCGAGCTTCTGCTCAAGATGGAGGACCTGCCCCAACCACATGAGGACAAGGACGATGTGTACCTTCCCCCCGCACTTCCCCTGCCTTTCAGATTCGAGCACACAACCACCACAGTCAACGACCTCATTGAAGCCCTCGAGAAGACACTCATGGAGCGATCCACGACAAGGAGGCCCAACCTACCCATACTCCCACTGCCCATCCCTGATTTCTTGGATGCTGAGCAATACCTCCTTGAGATCGAGGGCAGGGCGGACAACCTGTTTGAGGAGATCCAGTGGAGGTTCGAGAGCAAGGGCGAGGTGAGGCTCACAGAGCTAGTCTATGGTCAGGACTGGCTTGAGGTAGTCCGCATTTTCATGATGCTCCTCTTCCTAGCCCAGAGGATGAAGATAGGGCTGGAGCAGAGCGAGGAGGAGTTCGACGTATTTATCACTTTGAAGGAGGAGAGCGAGCACCTTGACTGAGCTTGCCCCCCTTATGTCCAGACGTGTCAAGGGCCTTGAGGCGGCCCTGTACTCGGCTGGACGCCCACTGGCGGTGGAGGAGATTCTCCCCGTTCTGGGCACAAAATCTGACAGGGTTGCCGCCAAGGTCGTCCATGTCCTCCACCACAAGTACAGGCTCAGGGACTGCGCACTTGAGGTGGTTATCCTTGAAGACGGCAGGGTTGAGATGAAACTCAAGCCGTCATACGAGGAGATGGTGCAGCAGTTCAACAAGAAGCCCCTGCTGAAACTGGGGCCATTGAAGACCCTGAGCTACATCGCTTTCCATCAGCCAGTGCTTCAGAAGCTGGTCGTCGAGGCCCGTGGCAGCCACATCTACGGCCACCTGAGGCAGATGGAGTCAATGGGGTTGATCAACCGGGAGCGAACCGCGGACCGGAGCTACATGATCACCACGACCTCGTTCTATGGGGACTATTTCGGTTTCAGTCATCATCCGGAGAGGAGCAAGATACAGCTAAAGCAGATATTCAGAGAACTTAAGATTACCAAGTTGGAGAACGGGGACATCGAGAACCTGTTCGGCGGTAGGATCGATGGTCTTGATGATCTGGACGAGTTAGACGAGGGATTTCTAGCAGACCCTGGGAATCGGCTCACCAATGGGCTTTCTCAGTATCCTCGTTCCTCCGACAACGGTTCTAAGTAGAACCATACCCTTCCGGTCCTCCCGGACCTCTCCTATTATCTCAGCTGCTTTTCCGTATTTTGTCGCCTTTACTGCTGCGAGAATCTCCTCTGCTTTCCCGGGTTCAACGATCATGATGGCCACGCCCTCGCATGTGACTTCCAGTGGGTCGAGTCCCAGCATGTCCGATGCGGCCCTGACGCTAGTCTTCACGGGTATCCTGTCCGAGTCCAACCAGATGCTCACTCCTGACTTCTCTGCGACCTCGTTAAGCGCCATAGCGAGTCCGCCCCTTGTGCAGTCCTTCATGGTCAACACCTCGCCGGCGTCCATCCCCGCCTTGACTGTCTCATAGATCGGTGCACAATCGGAGACCAGCTCAGTCTGGAAACTGAGTCCCTCCCTCTTTGACATCAGCGAGATTCCGTGGTCCCCTACCGTTCCAGTGACTATTACCTTGTCTCCCGGTCTTGCCTGGCTGTCAAGAACCCTCTTTCCCCTGAGCACTCCAACGCCCGTTGTGCTAATCACCATGCCGTCCAGGCTTCCCTTGGGCATCACCTTGAAGTCCCCCGCTATGATGGCGACCCCCGCCTCCTTTGCGGCCTCGTTCATAGATTTGACGATCCTCTTGAGGTCATCCATTGGGTACCCCTCCTCTACTATGATGCTGTCCAGTATGGCCACAGGCTCCGCGCCCATTACCGCTGTATCGTTCACCGCTCCACAAACAGCTAGCTTGCCCAGGTCACCGCCCGGGAAGAATATGGGGTCAACGGTGTGGCCGTCAATGGAGAGGATGACCTCGTACTCACCTATTCGAATGGACGCCCCGTCATCAAGCGCGTCAAGCGCGATGCCGTCCTTCGCCTGCCGCCTCTCAAACAGCTTAAGGAATAACTCGTGAATCAGTGTGTCCTCGGTGGAGCCACCTGCCCCGTGGCTGAGCTTGACGACTTCATCGGTCATGGCGTTTCTAAGGTACAGCCTATTGTCATGTATGATATATGTTGCTGAGAAAAAGTAGGTTTTAGCCCCATCTTGTCCCGATGTACTCGGTGGCCTCACTGATCTTGAAGGGCCTGGAGTTGTTTCCGGTCCTCACATAGAACTCCTGCTTACCCTTGTTTGTCTGGTATGAGGGCTTCATCGAGGCCGAGACGTTGACCTGGAACAGGTCATTCCCGAGAACATTATGGAACACGACTTCGACGTATTGTAGATAATAGTTTCCGATAGAGTTGGACACCATGCTCATTAGGAGGTTCTGGAATCCATCCCTGTTATGGCTCTTGATGATGGTATAATCTTCGTCGATTCCCATGACTTGGTTATCATCCGAGAGACCTATCAGGAGGGTGCCTCCCTCCGCGTTCATGAACGCGCAGATGGTCTTCAGAACCACCATCTCAAGTGCCTGATTCCTCTGTTTAGTATCTCTATCGTAGCGAAGGCTTGACTTGAACTCCAGGTGCGCCCCCTCCTCTTGGGTGATCAAGCTAAAGATATCCTCAACTACACCTCGGTCCCGTTTCCTCCTCATGTCTATGAGCTTGGTCATGAGATCGGGGTGCCTTTGAGCTATGTCCGTGTGGCTCACTATGCCCCTGAGCTCCTTGTCATCGAAGACCGCTAGCTTCTTGACGCGGTTCTCCCGCATAGTCCTGCAGACTTCAACAAGGGGGGTTGAAGGGTCACAGCTCACGATATCCGGGGTCATTATATCTCTCACGATGACCTTTTTCGGGTCTGTCCCACCGCCACGATCCTCATCATGATGTCTCGTTCGGTGAGTATGCCACAGCCTCGTCATTCTCACTCACTATGACGCTGCTGATACTGTACCTTGTCATAAGACGGGCTGCTGACTCTATGGTCTGATCTGGATGTATCGTAACGACGTTGGGTGTCATAATTACCTGTACTGTGGACAACATAGAATTACATGTCCATGCACGCTTTTTTCGTCAAAAATCGGTAAACGGATTTAGGAGCCGAGGTTAGTTATCTTGTTCCATCATATTCCACTGGGAAATGGTTTTTATATGCCCTCTTGGTCTAAAGGCTAGAACGAGGAATAACACTTTGGCATGGCATGACAGGCTTACAAAGAGGAAAAAGACGGGCGGCAAGAAGCGAGCATACAGGACCAAGCGAATCTATGAGCATGGTTCCCAGCCTGTGGAGACACTGCTGGGCGAGGCCCAGAGGAAAACGGTCGCCGGGATCACCAGCACAAAAAAGACCAAGCTAGTTAGGGCAGACTATGTCAACGTCTCGAACCCAGAGACTGGAAAGACCCTGCGTCTTGAGATCCTCGATGTCGTGAGCAATCCAGCCAAAGCAGACTATAACAGGCGTGGCGTCATCACCAAGGGCACCATTGTGAGGACCGAGAACGGTCTTGCAAGGATAGTTTCCCGTCCTGGCCAGGAAGGCTCCCTCAGCGCTGTTGTCGTTGAGGAGTAAACATTTTTAGCCGTAACAGCGGCAAACATTTCTAGTTGTGGTCTCAATGAGGGGAAAAGGAAAAATCAGGATTTGGCCGGCTTATTTCGATATAAGATACTCCAGGGGGGATGGGAGGCGCGTCCCAAGGGACAAGGCTGTCAGAGACCCAAAGCTCGAGGACATCGAGAAGGTGGCTATGAAGTTGGGGTTGAATCCCCTTATTCAGCCCGAGAAGCATTTCAGCAAGCAGCCCTGGAGGAGAACGGGGGTTGTGCTTGTCGACAAGAAGGGCTCAAAATCTGAGATCATTAATAATATCGCTGGTGGGCTGAGGAGTTAGATGGAAAAAGAGTTAATCGGCAAGGGGTTGCACGTCTCAAAGGGCAACGGTAACCTTATTGTGTTACTGGAATCCGAGACCAGGATAGGGATGGATATCGCGGACAAGGATGGAAACCCCATGGGCAAGATCTTCGACGTATTCGGCCCCATTGATGCGCCCTATGCGTCCATCAGACTCATCGAGGGGTACCCAATGGGAGACCCAAGGGGCAAACCGGTCTTCAAGGGCGAGAGACCCAAGAGGCAGTACGATAAGAGGCGTAATAGGCGCGACAGGAAGAAGCGGCAGCGGTCACGTTAGATAGTTTTTAACTGCAATCTTCTTCCCGTTTCTCGTGTAGACTCGGGGAACTCTTCGTGTTATCTGGCATGTCACCTCGTGGGTGATTGTGTCCAGTAACTTGGCCATTTCCTCGCCGTCAGGCGCTGCGCCTCCAGGCATTCCCATCAAGGTTACCTCGTCCCCGATCCTCGCGTCCTTGATGTGGGTAACATCAAGCATGCACTGGTCCATGCACACCCTGCCCACGATGGATGCCTTGACCCCGCCTATGCCCACGTATCCCTTGTTCGTCAACGCACGCTTGTACCCATCAGCGTATCCAACCGGGATAGTGGCGATGACGCTCTCCTTTTCCGTCTCATAGGTCAACCCATAGCTCAGCCCCGTTCCCTTGGGAACCCATTTCATGTGGCTTATCCTGGCCTTCAGTGTCATGGCCTGCCGTAGCTCTAATCTCCCCGTATCCACGTGGGGAGAGGGATAGTACCCGTAGAGAATGATTCCCGGCCTGGCCATGTCCAGGCTGTACTCGGGGAGGTCGATGATGCCCGCGCTGTTGTTGACGTGCTTGATGGGGACCTCAACGTGCTCCTCGATGGAGTCAACCGTGTTCATGTACCTCTCGTACTGGCCGTGGGAGTACCCCTTGTCCGCCTCGTCGGAGACCGCGAAGTGGGTGAAGACCCCCTCCAGGTATAGTCCATCGGTCTGTGCCGCCTTGACTATGACATCAATGGATTCCTTTGAAGGCTGGAAGCCAAGCCTCCCCATCCCCGTGTCTATCTTGGCGTGGAATACGGCCTCCTTTCCGGCGGCTCTCGCTGCCTCCACCAGCCCCTGTACCTGTGACTCGTGGTAGATCGTGACAGACACTTCCTCGTTGATGGCCCGCTCGTAGAGGTAACCCGGCGTGTACCCGAGGCAGAGAATCGGCGCATCAATGCCCATCTCCCTGAGCTGGAAACCCTCGTCAGGCATCGCCACGGCGAGCCTGTCCGCGCCGTTATCGAGGAACGTCCTGGCGCACATCTCTACGCCATGCCCGTAACCGTCGGCCTTCACCGCGGCCATGAGCATGGTGGATGACGGGGTTATCCTCCTGGTCTCCCTCATATTGTGAGCCAGGTGGTCGAGGCTCACCTCAGCCCACACCGGGCGGGTTCCAATGGACTCGGGAATCATGAAAGATACTCGGCACAACCCCGTAAAAAACCTAGCACTGCCCAAACTTGCATCCTGAAAAAATGTGACGACAAACAACCCGTAGATAACGAGAAGAGGCGCAGTGGGAGGGACCCCCACACAGATTTACTAGTAAGGAGTAGGGTTGAACTTCCATTACAGGCGCGCGCGCGTTACCAAGAATGGCGCGGTCGGGAGGATTCGAACCCCCGACCACAGGTTCCGAAGACCCGTGCTCTATCCACTGAGCTACGACCGCAACCACAGGAATTGGGATGCGCTGGATACAAAAACGTTACTCAAAACCAAGCTCCCTAAATAAGAGAGATGAAACCGTATGGTGTGACCGAAGCAGTTCTTCCCAATGGGAAACAACGCTTCGATCAATGGTACATGTGAGAGAGTAAAATGGCGAAACAGAGGCCCGTGCAACACCTGGAGATCACCACCCTTGTTCACGCCACCGAGGACCACATCAAGGTAGTACACGCCGTCTCCAACCTGTTCCCCGAACACATTGAGATGCCGCCATACGATGAGGTCAAGTTCACCGGAGTCTTCGGCGAATCAATCGCGATGCTGAAATGGGTCCTGAAGAACCGGCGACCCGCCACGGAGACGTTCAATAAAGTAATAACGGGGCTCAACAGCATCGACCTCCACCAAGTGCAGGAGAGCCTCGGCGACAGGATCGACGAGAACAAGAACATGTACCTAAGGGTCGATAAACAAAAAGCCGCCACCGGCGTAATCAGGCTTGACAACCGTGACTCCATCAGGGTCAAGGCACGCATGCTGGTTCCCCACAAGGCTGACCCCGTCAAGCTAATGTACGACCACATCCAAGAGCTGACACAGGATGCGTGAGTTCATAGACCTCAGCCTCAGGCCCAAAGACGAGACAGCGTTAGAGTTGATGTTACAGACCGCGAAGACACTGGGGTACTCCACGGTCGGCCTGGAAAAGACGGGTCCCGATGTCATCGATGTTGTTCATAGGGTTGACCTGCACCCGCGAAACCAGAACGATCTGGGCAAGCAGCTCAGAAAGCTCAGGCACAGCACCGAGGTCATAGTGGTGCACTGTGGCAGCAAATCCGTGGCCCGACAGGCCGCTCACGACCACAGGGTAGACCTCGTCAGGTTACCAGTTGACCTAGACACAAAGAAACGCCTCTACTTGGACCGGAGGCAGGCAGGCATGATGAGGGACTCTGGCGCGGGATTCGAGGTATGTATCAAAGACCTCCTGGTTGATGACAGGCACCTGCTGGCTAAGCGAGTCGTCGCCATAAAGAAGAGCCTGGACATTGCGATCAAGCACGGACTACCCGTTGTTGCCTCCAGCGGGGCAGAGAACAGGTATGGCCTACGCGATCCCCAGGGCCTCGCGTCCTTGATGAGCCTCCTAGGTGTGGACATTGAACCCGCGCTGGACATGGTTTCCACAAACCCAATGCGTTTAGTGACGGCTAACCGTGAAAAATTAAAAAACTCATACGTCCTACCAGGTGTATGGGTGATCGAAACTGAGTGACAGAGCTCAAATAGACATTCTTTTCCACTGCTTCTACCACAGGGTCGGCGTACACGATGGACACCCCGTCCTGAGCGTCAGGTGGCCCCTAACCCCCATGCCTCAGGAGACCGTGAACACCGTCTACGGGGGCAACGTGTTCAGCCTCGGCAGCACCAACACCGTGCTGATCAGGGACGGCGACCTGAAGATCGTGCACGACCCCAGCATACTGCAACTGGGCAGGTACGGGTCCTTCACGAAGAGGCTGGGCGAGCTAGACCTGAAACCAGAGGATATTGACATGGTGATCAACAGCCACTGTCACTACGACCACATAGAGTCAAACTACCTCTTCAGAGGGAAGCCGCTGTATGTCCACGAGAAGGAGGTCGAGTACTGTAACAGGCTGTACTGGCCCGAGTTCACCGATGCATTCTTCGGGATAATGGACGTGAAGAAGGTCCGCGGGGAGATGAAGATATCAGACAACGTCAGGATAATCGAGACCACCGGGCATACGCCGGGGAGCATAACAACTCTAGTTGATACAGATGAGGGCCTCGTAGCCGTTGTCGGTGACGCGGTTATCGTTAAAGAGGACCTTCTTGGGCTGCAGGCCCCGAGCGTGGTGACGACGAACGTCCAAGAGGCCGATGCGATAGCCAGTTTACGGAAAATCAGGGACTTAAACGCGGTCACCGTGATACCAGGCCACGACGCTCCCTTCTGCCCACAAGACTTAAAACAACCCACCCTGTAGGGTTCGCAGTGAAATAATATGCCTACGCACGGCTCGTTAACTAAAGCTGGGAAAGTAAGGGCTCAGACCCCCAAGGTCGATCGTATGGAAAGGAAGGGGCTCTCCCCAAGGAAGAGGAACAGGTCCAAGTACTCCAAGAGGATCACCAATGTTCCCCTGGACAGGTTCGGTCGACCACCCCGACGCCGACGCTAACCTTTTTTAACCCACCACAATTCTTCATGAACTGCTTTGCAGAACCATCTCCGAGAAATAATTGAGTTATTGCTATCTCTTGACAGCCCTACCCGTAGGAACGTCGAGCAGGCCAAGTTCGAGGTGACCAAGAGACATAACCTCGGCTATGTCCCGTCTAACTCGGAGCTGATAGCGCTACTAACGCCCGAGGAGAGGGAGAGATTGATCCC
>JABXKY010000200.1 GCA_013619005.1 Candidatus Bathyarchaeota archaeon
TCGTGCCTCGGGTTTTCGAGTCTAAGCACCTCAACCTCTTCATACTCCGCTAGAATATCGGGGGTTGTATCGGTGGAGGCATCATCTACTACAACGTATGCTACCGGTGGTGGGTCTAAAGTTAGGACTGCCTCGACTGTATGCCTGATGAACTTTTCCTCGTTCCTTCCGCTAGTCAAGGCAACGTACTTCATTGTGCTTCCCTTAGACAATCTGAATATATCCATATGTTAATAGGTTTAACCGATTAAGCCTCATATTATTACCACTACTTAATGGTAGTAACTTATAAGGAATAAATACGACCTTGGATATACTTGAGTGATAGATATGTGCGGTATTTTTGGATGCATAATTCGAGAAGGTGAGGCAGTAAAACTCATCACTGACGGCTTAAAACGACTAGAATATAGAGGCTACGATAGTACTGGTGTCGCGACAATCCAGAATGGGCAAATGAGCATAAGAAAAGACAAGGGACGCATTGAGGAAGTTGTATCAAATCTCCGTATTCTCGATATGGAGGGCCAGATCGGGCTAGGGCACACACGTTGGGCCACCCACGGGGCCCCCTCGATGGAGAACGCGCACCCGCATACAGATTCCAACGAGTCAATCGCACTGATCCACAACGGTGTAATCGAGAATTACCTTGAGCTAAAAGACGAGCTACTGGAGAAAGGTCACATATTCAAGTCGAGGACCGACACAGAGGTCATCCCGCACCTCATCGAGGAGGAGATGAAGAACGATATCGGTCTCCAGGAAGCCATGCTGCGGGTTCTAAGGAGGCTCAGAGGCAGTTACGCCCTAGTCGTGCTTTCCACGCATGAACCCGATAGGATATTCGTCGCAAGGAACGAGAGCCCTCTCGTCCTAGGCATATCCGACAACGGGACCTTCTGTGCATCCGATGTACCCGCGCTTCTCCCATATACCAATCAGGTTACCTATCTGAGGAACGGAGAGATGGCCGTCATGGAAATCGATGGGTATCAAATTCTGAAGATCAGTGATGAGACGAGAGTCGGAAGGGAAACCCAGGAGATCACTTGGAGCCCAGAGATGGCGGAGAAACAGGGCTATAAACACTATATGTTAAAGGAGATCTACGAGCAGCCCAACAGCCTCAAGGACGGGCTGAGACTACAGGAACGATACCTAGACCTGTTAACCCAATTCCTCGACAGGGGCAAGGAGGTATTCCTCGTAGCCGCCGGGACGAGCTTCCACTCATGTCTGGCAGGCTCATATATCCTGTCTAAAATAGCCAGAATTACCTCGATCCCTGTGGTGTCCTCCGAGTTCATGGAGAGATACGGGTCAACAGTCGGGATAGACTCCGTTGTCCTCACCGTCAGCCAGTCAGGTGAGACCTATGATACACTGAAAGCGATTGATCAAGCAAGGATGAGGGCCGCCACGGTTCTTGGAATAACTAACACCGTTGGCTCGACGCTGACAAGGGTTTCAAGAGCATACCTGATACAGCAATCGGGCCCGGAGATTGGGGTTGCCGCAACAAAGACTTTCACCTCACAGGTACTGGTGCTCGCTCAGATGGCCCTTCGGTTGGCGAAGAGCAGGGGCAAGCTATCGCAGGACGAGCTGGATGAGCTGGATGAGAAACTGCAAAAGGTGCCTGACTGGGTCGAGGAGTCACTTGAGAAACTCGCGGATCCCATCGAGAAACTAGCTGAGAGTATCATGGATGAGGAGCTGTTCGTCTTCCTTGGAAGGGGTATCAGCTCAGCAACCGCTCTGGAGGCTCGTCTCAAAGTGCTGGAAATCACCTACGTGCCCTCACTGGCGTACCCCGCGGGGGAGAGCAAGCATGGCCCCATCAGCATCATCGAGGATGGAGTTACCTGCGTCTTCGTCTGTCCGCAGGGCGAGACTCGTCCCCATATTGTCGGCAGCATCATGGAGATGAAGAGCAGGGGCGCCAGGATCATATCTATTTGTGAGGAGGGCGACTCGGATATCATAAGGCTAAGCGACCAGGTAATAGAGATGCCCAAGGGCATACCCGAGGTGTTGTCCCCGATTGTCTACATTGCCCCCATGCAGTTGCTGGCATACAAGCTGGCTGTAATGAAGGGTCTTGACCCTGACATGCCGAGGAATCTGGCTAAGAGCGTAACTGTCCCCTAGCCATAACCTCAAATTCTCGTTATACACATTCTTTTTGATTAAATTTGTTGGATGTCAAGGCCATCAGAGAGGATTTTCCTATTCTAAACAAGGGCATAATGTACCTTGATAGCGCCGCAAGCAGCCTCACACCCGAGCAGGTGGTGCTCAAGGAGATGGAGTTCTACCGTGAGTACAGGGCAAACGTAGAGCGCGGGGTCCACAGGTTCAGCCAGGAGGCCAGCGAGGAGTACGAGAACTCACACGAGGAGGTAGCTAGGTTCATCGGTGCACCAAGCAAGTCCAATGTTGCGATGACAAAGAACACGACCGAGGGCATCAACCTTGTGGCGAACAGCGTGGATTGGAAGAAGACAGACAAGATCGTGACTACAGTCATCGAGCATCATAGTAACTTCATCACATGGCTTCGAGTTAGGCAGCGCCATGGAACAGATGTTGAGGTAGTCAGGTCTTCAACTGAGGGACTGTTTGATCTAGCCGACTTTGAGAAAGCCATCGATGACAACACGAGACTTGTGGCGGTAACCCATGTGAGCAATGTTCTCGGATGTATCGTGCCGGTTAAGGAGATAATTGAGATCGCCCACGAGCACGGCGCCAAGGTTCTCGTCGACGGAGCGCAGGGCGTGCCCCACATCAAGACTGATGTCATCGACATGGGTGTCGATTTCCTCGCCTTCAGCGGCCACAAGATGCTTGGACCGACGGGATCAGGTGGACTCTACATCGCTGACGCCGAGCTAGCGACCACAGAGCCTCTCTGTATCGGAGGCGGGACAATCGTCGATGTCAGCATCGATGACTATGTTCTCGCTGTTCCTCCCATGAAGTACGAGGCTGGGACCCCTTCAATTGCCCAGGTAATCGGTCTGGGAGAGGCGTGCCGGTACTTGAACCGGGTTGGCATGCATAACATCGAGGAATGGGACTTAACCCTGGCAAACAGGCTGCTTGATGGTTTGAAGGACATCGACGGTGTCGAGATTTACGGGCCAAAGGACCCCAAGCAGAGAGTTGGGCTGGCTACTTTCAATATCAAGGATATGAACCCGCATGACGTGGCGTTGACCCTTGACCTTGAGTATGATATCGCCACCCGTTCAGGCCACCACTGTGCGCTCCCTCTGATGAAAGAGTTGTATAACCTGAACTCGGGCAACGTCAGGGCATCCACATACCTCTATAACACATTGGAAGAGATCGATGCCCTCATCGACGCCGTCACAGAGATAGCCAAGGACTAGCCTCCTTTTTATCCTCGTACCCCACTTCTCTTCTGATACCTATTGAAAGTGAACTCCATCCTGGAACTAATAGGCAACACCCCGTTGGTGAAACTCAACAAGGTGGTTGAACCCGACTCGGCAGATGTACACGTAAAACCCGAGTACCTTAACCCAAGTGGTAGTCTCAAGGATCGTATCGCTGTTGAGATGATACGGGACGCCGAGGAAAAGGGTCTGTTAAAGCCCGGTTACACCATCATCGAGGCCTCAACGGGAAACACGGGGACGGCGCTGAGTTTCGTAGGAACACAGTTGGGGTACGATGTGGAGATATACATGCCTGAGGGGATGACCCGTGAGCGCATCAGGATAATGGAGAACTATGGCGCAAAGGTCCATGAGCTACCCCTTGCTTCAGGTTCTGAAGGCAGTATCGCCGGGGCCGAGGTGGAGATTGATACCAGGATCAAGTGTCTTGAGATTGAATCCACAAACGATAACATCTGGTGGGCAAGGCAGTTCAGTAACCCGGCTAACACCAGGGCACACGTGAAGACCGGTCGGGAGATCATCGACCAGCTAGGGGAGAAAGTGGATGCCTTTGTGGCTTCAATCGGTGTCGGTGGGACGCTCTACGGGGTTGCCAAGGCTCTAAGGGAGGTGTATTCCGATGTCAAGATCATTGGACTGGAGCCCGCTTCCGCAAATTATCCTCTGAGTGAGGGCTTCACAAGGGTTCCAGGTACTGCGGATGAGGTATGCGGGGGAATCATCGAGGATATGATGCTCAGCGGGATACTCGATAAGGTTGTAAAAGTCTCAAACGAAGACGCGATCGCCATGAGCGATAGGCTAGTGAAGGAGGAGGGCTTGTTCTGCGGTATCAGCTCGGGCGCTAACGCGTACATGGCTGTAAAAATCGCTAAGGAACTGGGTCCTGGAAATAACGTGGTCACGGTGCTCCCGGATCACAGGGATAGATACCTGAGCGAGAAAAAATATACAACATAGCCCCCTCTGGGCTTACTTGTTGTAGAAACCAGTCTCATCAGCGATTATCTTCGAGATCATGTGGGGGTCGAGGTTGATCTTGAACCTACTGACCCGGACTTTCTTGATGGCCTTTCCAGACTCCCTGTCCACGTCGCTGAACACCCTAACTATTCCCGCGTTTGACATATCAGACACTCGTTTCTGGACCGTTGTGTAGGGTATCCTCGTCTCCATCGCGATCTGCTTCATGTACTTGGAGCCGTTCCTGATGTTAGCGATTATCTCCCAGGTGTGCCTCATGCCGAGCACCTTGAGCTGGGCGTGAACCTGTTCCTTCTGAAGCGCCTGCATCTAAATTACTCCTGGTTTGGAGTCCTGTAAAGAATCGGGGTACCGCAGTAAAGGCAGAGCATGGTCTTGGGGACTATCTTTGTGCATGTTTCGCATCTGTGGAGAGCCTCATGGAGCCTGGGCTCATCAGGAGCAGGTTCATGGATAATGACATATTCCTGTGTCATATTTCTTCAAGTCTAGGTAACCGTTTTCGTGTTTTAAGGCAGACGCAGTGACAAGTAGTGGGGATATGGGTGAAAGTGGTCTAGTTAATCTTATATCGGAAACCATGTCCTGCCTTTTCATGGTCACTACTCCCATATTTGATCCTTCGATCGGCCACAAGATGCGTGTAGCCCTTTTCATCTCGGGT
>JABXKY010000336.1 GCA_013619005.1 Candidatus Bathyarchaeota archaeon
ATATATTCACAACATGACCGACAACCTAGAATACATGGATCACCTGATCGCATTGGGCATCAGGAACGGTTTCGGCGACGATATGGTTCAGATAAGCGGTGTCAAACTGGCGCTGGATAGCATGGGTAGCATGGGAAACGCCGCCACCTATGAGCCATGCACAGGAAACCCCGGGAAACTAGGTATACTCCTAGTCACTCCCGAGAAGCTCACCGAGTTGATCATGAAAGCCCACAAGGCAGGGCTACAGACGGCAACTCACAGCATCGGGGATAGGGCTGTGGATATCAACCTTGACGCTATTGAGGCCGCACTGAAGGAGTACCCCGTGAAAGACCACAGGCACCGCATTGAGCATTGCACGTATTGCAAGGAGCCCCAACTGAGAAGGATCAAAGAACTTGACGTACACCCCGGGGAGTCTAACTACATCTGGAATTTCGGTGACGCATACAAGTACCAGTTCGGAGAGGAACGCAGTAAGCATCTTTACCCTTATAGGAGCTTCATAGATTTTGGGATAATCGCTTCAGCGAACAGCGACTATGGAGGTGGGCCTTGGCACGGGAATCCGATCACAGGGATATACTCTATGGTTACACGGAAAACGGAGGGAGGAGATACAATAGGTCCAGATCAGGCTGTATCAATTATGGACTCGATCAAGGCCTACACATACAATGGCGCATACGCCGCCTTTGACGAGGACAAGCTAGGCTCAATCGAGCCTGGAAAGCTGGCGGACTTGGTCATCCTGAACGATGACATTCTATCTGTTCCGCACGAGGAAATCATGTCATTAAAAGTGGTACGAACAATAATGGATGGAAAAACGGTTTACGAGAAATAGTGCGCGCGCTTGGACACTGAAGATATAAAGACTAATCAGTCATTGACCTTGTGAAACTATCTCCTGCCACACTCGTAGGATATTTAATCGAATTCTTTGCATGTTATAGTACCGAGGGTTTACTTTGACTCGTTTTCCAAGACTATTCAGCCTAATGAAACTGGGACCTTTCACTCTAAGGAACAGGATACAATCCGCACCAATGGGGGTCTACGGCACACCAGAGGGATACCTCACCAACGAGGGAGTAGCATACTATGAGCTCCGAGCGAAAGGCGGGGCAGCCATCGTCACAATCGGGGAAAGTATGGTGGACTCAACGGGAACCTCACATGGAAGGGTGACCCCACTGGACGACCCGGGGATCCTGCCTTCCCTCATCAACACCACGGACGCCATCAAGCGACACGGTGCGATCGCGTCCATCGAGTTACTGCACGCAGGAACCCGGTCAAGAACAGACCGACCTGACGGCGCGGTGTATGGTCCAAGCGCGGGGACATCATTCTACGGCAAACAGATCATCGAGATGGATGAAGCGGAGATCGAGCGGGTTGTTAATGCCTTCAGTGACGCCGCTGAGATGGCGAAGAGGGGCGGAGTCCAGATGTGCATGATCCACGGGGGGCATGGGTGGCTCCTATCCCAGTTCCTCTCACCCCTGCACAACCAGAGAACAGACCGATTTGGGGGAAGCATCGAGAACCGGGCACGTTTTGTCCAAATGATCATTGAAAACATTCGGAAGAAATGTGGACCTAATTTCCCAATTGAGATCCGGTTAAGTGGCGACGAGTTCACGGAAGGCGGAATGGTCTTGAATGAAACAGTTGAACTAGCCAGGATACTGGACGGGAAGGTCGATCTGATCCATGTCTCCGCGACGACGTTCAACGATAGAACCGCTGGACTCAGGATGTTCCCAAGCATGTTCCTCCCACGGGGCTGCAACGTGTACCTCGCCGAGGAAATCAAGAAAGCCGTGAAGACTCCAGTGAACACTGTTGGGTCATTAAACGATCCTGCCCAGATGGAGGAGATCCTTGAGAGTGGTGGAGCAGATATGATAACCCTCGGGAGGGCTCTACTAGCCGACCCATACCTTCCAGAGAAAGCGAGAAAAGGGAACGAGACAGATATCACTCCATGCATCCGCTGTAACTATTGTATAAGTCAGTCATTCACCCCGTATGTGAAGTATCCAACCTTTATCACCAGATGTGTCGTCAACCCCGTTATAGGCAGGGAGTACGAGAGCCAGTTCGTCCAGGTAAGCAGTGGAAAGAAGAAGGTACTGGTTGTGGGAGGCGGACCAGGTGGGATGCAAGCGGCGATAACAGCCTCCGATAGGGGGCACGAGGTGGTCCTATGTGAGAAGAGTAACCAACTAGGTGGAGCGTTGAACTACTCTGAGCGTGAATACTTCAAGGAGGACATCAAGAAGCTCGTCGGCGTTCTTTCCCGGAGGGTGCAGAGTCGTCCAATAAAACTCATGATGGAGACAGAGGTTACGCCCGAGTTTGTAGGAGATATCGCTCCCGATGTTCTTATTGCTGCGGTAGGGGCAGAGCCATTCATCCCTAAGATACCCGGAATAATGAACAGGAACGTGGTTGTCGCGGCAAGTATGTATGACGAGGACGCTATAGGGGAGAAGGTGGTGGTCATTGGAGGCGGGCAGGTGGGCTGTGAGAAAGGGTTACATCTCGCCCACTTGGGCAGAGAGGTGACGGTTCTTGAGATGCTTGAGAAGGCGGCTTCGGATGCGACTTACCTTCACTGGTTGGCGCTGATGAAGGAGCTTGAGAAAAGTGTCAGGTTGGAGACAAGTACGAAGTGTACCCGAATAACCGAAGAAGGCGTGTATGCAGTCAATAATGGTGGAGATGAAATGTTCTTCGAGGCGGATACGGTGTTGCTGGCGACTGGGATGAAGCCGAGAACACATATTGTAGAGTCTCTGCGAAATTCCGCACTGGATTTCAGTGTTATCGGGGATTGTTATCAGCCGGGAACGGTCATGGAGGCAATCCATTACGGATACT
Source organism: Candidatus Bathyarchaeota archaeon (assembly GCA_013619005.1). Taxonomy (GTDB): domain Archaea; phylum Thermoproteota; class Bathyarchaeia; order TCS64; family TCS64; genus RBG-16-57-9. The sequence continues at coordinate 2,896 of JABXKY010000336.1, forward strand.
TCTCTGCACTGAATATCTAACCTAGCTTCGGCTACACGCTCCTATTTACACATCCACTTTTATACCGTTGACAATGAACACGTACCTATGAGCCAGAAAGAGATATTGATGGGTCTTACACGAGAAAGCACAAATAACGAGATCAAAAAGGCAGCGTTTGACCTTACCTGGGATATCCGATTTATCGCCATGGCCACCGTAGAAGAAGGAATGCCTCATGCAAGAATCTTCGACATGACGCTACTGGATGACGGAAACATATACTTCATCACTGCTACGGGAAAACCGACTTTTGACCAGCTTTTGGCTAACCCCAACATCGTTATCACGGGAGTCACCAAGGACTGGTTAGCGGTTAGGATCAACGCAATGGTGAAGGAAACCGATGATCCCGTGATTAAGGAAAAGTTCTTGGAGAAGAATCAGGGAACCAAGTCGTTATACAGTAACAGTCCTGATGCTTTGCGATATTTCAAGCTGGAGAAGGGGGAGGGAGAGATATCTCATTTGTACGCGGATGATATGATCGCTAGGCTCAGGTTTGGGTGGAATGGAGTTGATCCCCGTCCATTTATCTACCATATAGATGAGGAGAAATGTACCGCGTGTGGTGTATGCCACGATGTATGTGTTGGGAAATCTATCAGACCTGGAGATAAATATTCTATTGATTACTTCAACTGCCTTGAGTGTGGTTCCTGTTATAGGAAATGCCCCGAAGGTGCAGTACTAAAGAAGAAATAGAAATCTGAGCCCAAATTATTGCCTTTATCGATTTTATTTCCTCAATCCATCAGGTTGGGGTCAAATCCCCCGTACTTGTCTACATGGTGTTGGGTTCGAACCCTACCACCAGTGGTGATATCACCATGTCCGTTTTCCAATCGATGATTTAACCTCACCTCATCTTATTGTTACTTTTATTAAAAGGTGCGGGAGGAGGGATTTTCTCACAGATTTACTAGTATGAGACCTGCTTTTAGTTTGGGATTTTAACATTCAGCTCTGTAGCAAGGGATGTAAGATCACCCCAAGTTTTGTCCTCAATGAATATTCCCTCTTTTAGACGTTTTGCTTTCTTCCTTCTTTCAGGTTCTCCCGGAATTAGGACCTCATTGTATCCTGGTGCTGTAGCGGAATTCTTGACAGAACTGAGTAGGTTATCTACTCGTTTTTTAAATTGGTCTAGTTCTGTGATTTGGGCTACATCTATTGCCATCATAAAGATGCCGTTTCCCCCGTAGAATGGTCTTGATCGGTACTCTTCGCTGTTTGAGACTCCTCCTTCTGTCAAAGCGCCTGTAAGGATCTCAACGAGTAAGGAGAGTCCAAACCCTTTGTATCCAGCAATTTCTCCTCCTAGGTTTCGTAAGACTCCTCCCTTAGTGTACCAGCTTGGATCTGTAGTTGAGTTTCCGTCGGGATCCATGAAGATCTCTTCCGGAAGCTCCTCTCCTCTGGCTAGGTGAACCATGATCTTCCCTCTCGCCCAGACTGATGTGGCCATGTCTAAAATCATAGGCGGTTCTTTTCCGGATGGGATCGCGAAACACAAGGGATTCGTTCCTAGTTGCTTAGTTTTTCCACCGAATGGTGCAACATAGCTAGCTGAATTAACGCTGGCTATTCCAATCATGTTTTGTGCCATCGCCATCTCTGCGTAGGTGTTCAAACGTCCAGCGTGTTGGCTGTTCTTAGCAGTTACCAAACCTATCACGCTGTTTCTCGCTTTTTCAATGCAAACATTCATTGCATATTTGGCTACTACTTGACCGAGGTTCCACCCTCCGTCAATGACTGCTGTGGAAGGAGTTTCTCTGATTATCTTGATATCTGCCCCAGGTTTAACAGCTCCCATTTTGATTCCTCTAGCGTAGATGGGGATCCTTATTACTCCATGGCTGTCAAAGCCTGTGAGGTTTGCTTCTACTAAAAGATTTGACACGAGTTCTGCGTCTTCCTTTGGTACGTTGAGAGCTTTGAAGATTCTAGAACTAAAAGCTCTAAGTTGATCTGCGTTTAACGTAGGCATATTATCACAATCCAGTACAACTTGATCTTTGTATGTTTCCTTTGATACGTTTTTTGGTTGTATTCTTAAGGGAGTCTTTGGTTCGTGTTATCACATAGTTTCTTTCACATGATTCTCGATATCT
>JABXKY010000229.1 GCA_013619005.1 Candidatus Bathyarchaeota archaeon
CATTCAACACCACGAAACATGGGCACAGTGGACTTGGGTTGGCATTGTGTAAGAATACCATAGAATCCGCCGGTGGATCATTGGAGATGAAGGAGACAAGCGATAAAGGTACTACATTCAGCTTAAAGCTGCCACTGATAAGAAAATTATAAGAAAAAAGGGATTAGACTAGTGAGTCTTGCTTGAAATCTTGCGTTTCTTGGATGCCTTATTGACAACGGTCACGGAGTTCTTTTCTGACTGGAGGAACGGACTCTCCACGCCTGAAAGGACCACCGTCGCTCTAACCTTACCATCTAGGGCTGGGTTAATTTTACTTCCCCATACGACTCTTGCATCGCGGTTCACAAGGTCGAGCACAAGCTCCCCAACCAAGTTTACGTCCTCTAATGTCATGTCCTCACCGCCCTCGATATAGATCAGCACACCCCGTGCCTTGGATATGTCTTCTATGTCAAGCAACTGGTTGTCCAGTGCCTTGCGCACCGCGTCCTCTACCTTGGTTGTGCCGCTACCCTCACCGAAGCCAACCGCGCAGATTCCTCCACCCATCATTATGGACTTAATATCAGCAAAGTCAAGGTTCATTATACCTGGGACGCTGAGTGCCTCTGTGATGTTGTTGATGAAATCTGTAACTCGCTGGTTTGCGACAGCGAACGCCTCACGTACTGGAAGGTCCCCAGCGACGTGCCTGAGCTGGTTGTTATCGATGACGACGACGCTATCGCATACGTCCACGAGGCTACGTAGACCCTGCTTCGCCTTAATTAGTCTAGTTCCCTCAACCTTGAACGGGATCGTGACGACCCCGATCGAAAGGTCTCCGAGCTCACGGGCCAGCTTCGCTACAATCGGTGCTGCGCCTGTTCCAGTGCCTCCTCCCAGGGCAGCGATGGTGAAAATCAAGTTAGCGTCTCCTATGGACTGCTCGATCTCGTGGGCAGACTCCTCGGCTGCCTTGACTCCCTGTTCCGGGAAGCCACCGCACCCCAATCCTCCACAAACATTGTACCCAATTAGGACTCTCTGGTCTGCTTTGCTCATTGTTAGATGCTGGGCATCGCTGTTAAGTGCGACTGTGCGGGCTCCTATGATCTTCTTATCCATCCAAGTAACCATGTTGCTTCCGCCACCACCTACGCCGAGTATAACTACTTCTGGTGTGGCTTCCTTTGCGATGTCCTCTATGCTCATTGCCGGGACCGCGTGTGGTGCCACTTCAATTTCTACTGTCAAGAGCTTTCACCTGATTGTTCTTCCAATCACGAACTATGCTTATAGGAACTTGTAGGGTGAGAACTGTAACATACATTGAGCTGCCTAAATGAATTAAATGCTCAGAATCTGCTCACTAAGCTCCCTATACATGGGATTCATCTCAGTTGCACGTTCAAGAAGCTCTCTTGCCTTGTCCTTCAGGCCGTTTTTGGATAGGTGAACGCCGGAGCTGAACACCGCGCGCTGTTTTAGCAAGCTTGGTTACAAGCTCATCGTAGACGCCCATGAGGCCCCTTAAGGTTGAATATGTGAATGTGTTTTTCCTTTTATGGGTTAAACATCCCCGCTTAGAGCCAGGCACTGAAATCCGACCCTGAGGTCGCCCTGATTCAGGAGCCCTTGGATAAAACCCTCGGACTCCACTCATCCCTCAAGACTCTGTACAATGCGCCGTCGTTGTACTTGCCCTGCGAGAAGAACACCTTCCGCCTCACACCCTCAAATGTGAAACCAGCTTTCTCAAGGACCCTGATCGACGACACGTTCTCTGGGTTTGTCTCTGCCTGAACCCTGACGATGTTCTTTGATAGGAAGAGGTAGTCCACCATGATCTCCACGGCCTCTGTGCAGTAGCCCTTCCCCCTGGAATCTGGGTGAACTATGTAACCGATGAACTGGTGCCTCCCGTCAGGCCCAGTGATGACCTGCCCCACGGGATTCCCGTCCTTGTCCTCGATGACCCACCACGAGCTGCTGGACTCCTTGCTGAACCACTTCTCGATGGCGTCCCTGCTGGAGATCTCCATTGGCTCGTACGGTCCTGTGTAATCGCTGTCGTTGTTCCACTCGGTGAACCAGTCCAGGTCGGTTGACTCCAAGGGCCGGACGTTGACCTTCTTTCCCTTCAGCATAATAGATCAATGGTGGTTGATCTGTTGATAGGTGTTTCTGGTGGTTAATATTATCAATTCGAGGGGTGACTTTGTTCCATGTCTATTGGTAAGCAGTACAGGAGCCTAGTCATCAGGGACGCCATGATTGTTAACGGGAAGGGGACGCCGCCCTATGGCCCGTGCGATATCCTGGTCCAGGACGGAAAGATCAAGCAGATCCAGAACGTGGACTCCATTAGCCTCGCGCGTTACAAGAACGAGCGGCCCGAGGCGGAGCATGTCATTGACGCCAAGGGGATGTACGTGACCCCGGGGCTCGTGGATATGCACGTCCACATAAACATCGCCGACGACAAGTGCGGCCCCAAGGGAACAGAGTATGCATACAACCTGTTTTTGGCCCACGGCATCACGACCATCCGAACATGTGGGTTCGGCACCGACGAGAAACTCCTAGAGCACAAGAGGCTCAGCGAGGGAAACGAGATTACCGCTCCCCGCATCGTTGTTCTCGGCTCATGGCCTGTGGAGGCCCACTCGGTCGAAGAGACACGGATAGCGGTCAGGAAGATGAAGGAGATGGGCGTGGACGGCATCAAATCGATCCCCAGACCCCATGTCACGTCAGAGATGGTGGAAGCCATGGCCGATGAGGCCAGGAAGGTAGGTCTGCCAGCTGGGATAGCCATTCATCACCCCGTGAACTGCGACCTTGACGCCGTTATCTCCAGCAACGCAGCGAAGGAGATGTTGAGCATCGAGCACACCTATGGGATACCCCAGGCGGCTTTGCCGGGGACCCAGTCGTTCCCGCCTGGCTACAACTACGCCAACGAGGTGGACAGGTTCAGGATGAGCGGATACATCTGGACCGAGGCAGCAAAGTACCCGGATAGGATAAGGAAGGTCTTCGATACCCTCCTTGAGAACAAGACGGTCTGGGACCCCACGATGGTGGTCTACGAGGGCCACAGGGACTACCAGCGCGTCAAGTCGCTGCCATGGCACGAGAGGTACACCGTGAGGCAACTATGGGAGGCTTACAGCCCCAGCCCAGGAAGGCACGCAACCCACTTCTTCAACTGGAAGACCAGCGACGAGATCGCGTGGAAGCACAAGTACAGGATATGGATGAAGTGGGTCAAGTACTTCTTCGACAACGGTGGGACCCTGGTAGCGGGAAGCGACACGGCTTTCATTTATGCCCTGTTCGGGTTCGCCCTCATCAGGGAGCTGGAGCTCTACCAGGAGGCGGGCATACACCCGATTGATGTCATCCAGATCGCCACGACAAACGCCCACAAGAGCCTCAGAGACGAGGACAGGACCCACGGTCTTAGGCAGGGAGCGCCAGCCGATATCGCCATCATAGACGGGAACCCGCTGGACAACTTCAAGGTGATGTACGGCACGGGCGTCAACATCTACGGCGAGGACGGGAAGACGGTGACACCAGGCGGAGGCGTCCGCTGGACAATCAAGGGAGGCGTAGTCTTTGACTGCAAGGAACTTCTAGAGGAAGTGGCCGAGTACGTCAAGTCCCAGGGTCCAAAGAAGCCCTAGACCTCATCGGCGGTCAGGAAGCCGACGCCAACTCCCTTCACCTTTACTTTGATGAAAGAGCCCAGAGGGGCATCTGTTTTCACGGCGATGGTTTTGTACACGTAGTTGCGCCCCACCTTCGTGTCTTTCTTTCCTTCCTCCGTCAATAGGATCTCTCCCTCCCAGCCGAGCCACTTTTTACCGACATCGACGGCCAGATCCTTCCAGAGGTCTGTCATCCTTCGTGACCGCTGCTTGGTGTCGCGGCCGTGGAGCCTGCCCGGCATCATGGCTGCGTCCGTTCCGGGTCGCTCCCAGAACCTGTTGATGTTCAGGACATCTGGTCTAAGCCACGTGATGAGGTCGAGGGAGTCCTGGAACTGTTCCTCGGTTTCACCCGGGAAGCCACATATGATATCCGTGCTGATGCCTATCTCGGGGTAAGCCTCCCGCAGTCGGTTCACGACCTCCTTGAAATCTTGGACCGTGTACTTCCTCCTCATCGCCTGTAATATGTCGTCGTTGCCTGCCTGGATGGGTATGTGGATGAACTTGTACATCTTCTCGTGGGAGAGGGATTCTATTATATCTTCCATCACCTCGCCGAGGCTATTGGGGGTGGTCATGCCTACCCTGACCCTGAAGTCGCCCTCCACGGACGTGATCATGTTCAACAGCTCCGGGAGCCTGATCCCGTCGTGGCTGTAAAGGGCAGTGTCTTCCGCCGTGACCCAGACCTCGCCGCACCCAGCGGCAACAGCCTCAGTAACGTCCCTGATTATCTTTTCAGCGGGGAAGCTGTAGAGGTGCCCCCTGGCGAATTTCACGATACAGTAGCTGCAGTTTCCTAGGCACCCCGTGCTGATGGGGGCTATGTGTACGAGGGTGTTGGCCCTGACCCTGGGGAGGCAGGTCCTGTCAGTGGGGTCCCCGTCGATGTAGCTCACCTTCTCGCCGTTGAGTGTACGGTAAACCGCCTCGGCCATCCGCTCAATATCATCTGGGCCTAACAGGCTTGCCGAGGGGACCAGCTGGTTGACCTGGCTGTTCATGGACTTTGGCATGCAGCCCGCCACGATGAGGGGTTTTCCCGATGCCTCCAGCTCCCTGAGTTCCCTTGAGACCTTCTGTTCCGTGGGCGTCTTCACGACGCATGTGACAATGATGTTGATATCTGACTCTTCGGGGGTGTCGACCAATGTGTGCCCTTCTTCAATTAACATGCCTCTCGCTATCTCGGCGTCGGCTGTGTTTGCGCTACATCCATAGGATTTTACGTGTACTCTGGGCATCGAGATTCCTTCTTCTGGTGGATTTGGTGTTTATTAAACGGTGCGGGAGGACGAAGTATATAAAGTAAATACCCTGTCTCTTATACACATCT
>JABXKY010000175.1 GCA_013619005.1 Candidatus Bathyarchaeota archaeon
GATTATATCTATCCTTACAAACCGTAAGTAATCACAATCCCTTAACTACTTAAGGGAATGCCCGAGGGTTTTTTCATGAAGTGGGAAGCCCACACTCGGACCGCCGAGAAGATTTTGGCGGATTTCGATGCCTACCATTTCAAAAAGTATGAGAAGGACCTGATAAACGGGATAATCTACCCCGACTCCAATGACCCAAAGCCCCACCGTGGGAGAGAAGAGACGATACGGGATTGCATTAAGAAATCGCGGGAGAGACGGCTCGAGTACAACTCGAACGACTCGTTTTTCTACCTTGGCATGGCGTTCCACTACATCCAGGACCAGTGGGTCGGGCTTGACCCTGACCACGAGGATTACCCCCGCTACGAAAGGGTAATCGACAGATGCACTATCCTTGACTTCGGTGAAGACCTTTACAGGTACTACCCCGTCCAAAGGCAACGGGTGTTGAGCCAGTTCAAACGGATAGAGGAGGTTCTTAAAACCAGGATCAAGACCCCTGAGGAACTTTACAGCGTCGCATTGATGTCAAGGCCCTTTGAAAGCATGGCTTTCCTAGACCTGAACCTATCCTACAGGGTCTGTTACAGGGTAGCCGAGATGGTCTTGAGGCCCATGCTCAACGTGAGCCTAAACGAGAGGTTGACCCAGACCCATTCCGAATACACCGGGAAGCTCGTTAAGATGGAGGACTCAGCGGTCGTCTTCCTCCACGAGTTAAACCAAGAGCTGGGGCAGATCGAGGCAAAGGGCACGGTGAACGGGATAAAGAAGTGGAACCAGGGAAGACAGATCAAGACGCGCAGTCAGTCCTATAAGAAGGGGCAGCACCTCGAAAAGATCAGGGCCGAGTACAAGCGTATAACTGTCGAGATGTCCAAGCCATTCCGCGCCTGGTACAACGTGGAGGTTCCGGAGCTCAAACTGGAAACCGAGAATGTAAAGGAATCCAAGCCAGAGACCCATCCGGGAGTCTCAGTAGACGGGAAACTGAGCCCCGCTTCCCATCTGTACGTTAAGTAGACCTATTTACGAAACATGGGACACTCGCCAAGTATATGGATGAGCGCAAATCATCTTTTATGCGATAATCCTCAAGAAATCGTTACGCACTCAGGTTAATCGCCCTTAGAACCCCCTTATAGTTCTCCTCGTTGGGGGCTACCTTGTATCTCCTTAGGGCCATTAGGAGTTCATCCCTATCAGGTGTTGGATAAGCCTGCGCCAGTACCTTGGCGAACCTGGTCTGGAGGAACATGCTCTGGACCGTGCAGGTGAGGTTCTGGGGGGTTCTGCCGAGGCTTGCTGACTCGAAATCGATGACCCGGGGGCCGTCTTCGGTAACGATGTAATGGCGCCTGATCTTGGTGAGTTCACCGTGGTCTATTCTAGCGGCATCAAGCTTTCTGGCTATCCCGATGATGGCTGAGACGTTTTTCCTTATCTCATCTCTTTCCTCGATGTTTTCACTGACCCACTCGCCGAAATACGGGCCCTCAAATTTCTCCATGATGATGAAGTCTTTGCTATGCGCGTATATTTCCGGCCCGACGCCCGCCTCGTTTGCCTTCATGAGCAGTCTGGCCTCATTGTCCATAGTGGCTCTATCGGAGTCAGTTCTTCGGCATTTCAGGGCTACCTCCATTCCCTCATAAGTGGCCCTGATTACCACGCCGACGTGTCCCTTGCCGAGAATCGGGTACCCTAGGACGCCGTGGGGGCCGCCGAGGGCTACTGAATCGATGTTTAAATCCTTCAACTGGGACAGCCGTTCCTCCGCTACTTCTCGGTCATAGACCGGCCAACAGAGAAACCTGCCCGCGTTGCTGTCCAGTGCCTCACCCAGGGGAATGAAGCTATTCAACCCAGAACGGCCTTCCTCGGATGAACTTTGCCAGATGCCTCTCGAAGCCCTCGATGAGGTATGGGCCTATCGCCTTCCCTAGTAGGACCCTATGGTGCTGGAGAATCCTGACTGCTATTCTCCGGGAGACGCCGCTGCTTAAGCCGCCGTCTTCCAGTAGCGTATCGATGGTGTCCTTTACCCGGGTGTGCTCCCTGAATAGCACCACGAACCACCTGTTGTCCTCGATGTCCGGGCCACTTACCACACTGGGGTTGTCGGTGTAGATCTCAAGAAACGTTTCCACGTTCTTCTCAAGGCGCGCTGGCGGGCCATAGTGTTTTATCATCTGGGTCCTGTGGGCGGACACCAGCATGTATGCCAGTATGTGGCGTGTCTTTTCGTTGCTCCAAACCGTGGACTTAATGACATCGAAGCCCTGCATCTCCAGCTGCTTCTCTATGGCCCCCGTGGATCTCCTGAGCTGACCCCACAGCGTATCCGGGACTTCTGCCTTGCTCTCCTCGATGACGATGAAAACCAGGCTCCTTTCTCCTATCGTCTCCATTAGCTCATCAACGTCCACGGGGGTCTCGTCGAACGTGAAGAACCTCTCACTGGGGTTGTCCCTGAACGCCTTTACTGCCGAGATAAACAGGTTATATGACTCCTCCCTGAGGGCTGATGCAACGTTTCTAGAGCTGTCAACGGGGTCATAGACTACTAATGGGTCGTCAAACTCCCGTGTCTCATCGTTGAACCTGATTACCACTTTGTCACCCCACCCAGAGGCGGCCTCTATTAACCCCTTGAACGACCTGTACTTGATGATGAGCAGTTCACATAGGTAGCCTGAGAAACCGCCGACCTTGATCTCGGCCCCGTATATCCCTACTACCTTGAGGAACTGTTTCAGCAGGCGAACCTCGTCTCCTCTCCTGACCAGCCTCTTTTTCAGCCACTTAGTGTGGAGGGGGGTCCTATCTGTGGAGCTCTTTATCCTCTCCTCGTTCCTGGCCCTGAAACACGGGACGATATCGAGGTAGTAGCCTTCTATCTCTGTCTGTAGGTACGGGTGCTCTGCCCAAGCCTCCGTGAACTCCCAGTCTGTGTGCTTCCGGATGGCGTTGAGTGCCTCTGCTAGCTGCTCTCTCTCCTGGTATGTGTCCAGCACGATGAAGACGTCTATGTCCATCTGCCCTCTTATCCAGGTGCCGTGGGGGACGCTCCCGTGGATCTCAGCGACCCCCTTTATGCCCTCCATCTTTAGTATGGAGTTGATCTTCTCGGATACCTGTTCACCGACCTCGTTGAGCGTTATCTCCTCCGCTCTAGAGGGCTTGATCCTCTCTAGGACGCTCTTCTTGATCTCGAGCCAGCCGCTCATCTTGATTCCTCGTTAGTTCCCCGTCACTCAAATATCTACTGATGGTTTTGACTCCGCCAATGTGCTGTATATGGGGCCCTTGGGCGTCAGGACGCTCTTTTTCAGGTATATCCTGTCAACTTGGACTTTCCCGAACTCCATCTCCTCCATGCCGACAAGCTCATCCACTAGCTTATCCCTGTTCTGACCGCTTCTGACCCTGGCTATTGTGAGGTGAGGGTGGAATCTTCGTCTATCCTTCTCGAAGCCCAGTTTCGCTAGTCCATCATTTACTTTGTTGAAGAGGTCTGCCAGTTCACCTACCCCCGATGATATCCCCGTCCAGATGGTCGTGGGCCTTTTTAGGTTGGGGAAAACCCCCACGCCTTCGACGGTGAACTCGAAGGGCTCGAAGGTGATATCCCTGATGACCTGGGACACCTCGTCTACTTGGTGGTCCTCGATGTCTCCGAGGAACTTTAACGTGATGTGGATGTTCTCGATCTCCACGAGTTTCATGTTGGCGCCTGTTGCCTTGAGCCGTCCCTGAGCCTCATCGAACCTTGAGTGAAGATACCCATCATGGCACTCAACCGCGACGAAGGAACGTACGCCCATACCTGGAATAAACCTCAATTACCCATATATCTTGGACCATAAGGTTAACCCTAAAACAGAGTATCACGGTTCAATTGTATGGAATTTCTTCCCCTCGTCCTTGTTCTTGCCTCGGCCGTGAGCCACGGGCTCTGGAACTACCTGGCCAAGGAGGGGAACGACAAGGAGTCCTTCATGCTCCTTCTAAACGTGTCCAGCCTCATTTTACTCATCCCGGTTTTCATCCTGATACTCCCTGAGATTTATCTGCCCCTTGAGATTGTGCCCTACCTGCTGGTCAGCGGCATTGCCGAGACTGTTTACTTCCTCGGTCTGGGCAAGGCATACGAGAGCGGCGATCTAAGCATAGTCTATCCCGTAGCACGCAGCTCCCCAGTATTCGTCACGATAGCCGCCGCGATTTTCCTGGGTGAGAAACTCTCTTTGATAGGGCTCCTAGGCATTCTGATAATCTTCATCGGCGTCTACGTCCTGCATCTAAAAGGCTTGACCCGGGATGACCTCGTTGCACCCATAACTTACCTGATGTCCGGGAGCTCTAGATACGCGGTGATCGCGGCGCTGGGGACGACTGTTTACTCCATCACCGACAAGCTGGGGGTGACCACTGTTGACCCGCTACTATACTCTTTCTGGCTCGGGTTCTCAGTCACTGGCATGATGATCATAGTCACCTTGAAACGAAGGGGCCTCCAAGCCATCAGGGACGAGTTCTCCTCACCCTTCAGGATCACGTTCGCTGGTTTGCTGATGCGGGGAGGCTACATGATGGTGCTCTACGCCATGAGCCTGGCTCAGGTGAGCTATATCCTAGCGTTGAGGCAGATCAGCGTGGTCCTCGGAGCCCTAATGGGGGTCGTCTTCCTCGGGGAAAGCTACGGTAAGGTTCGCATAATCGGCTCCCTCATCATATTCATTGGGGTTTTCATCCTCGGCGTCATGGCGTGAATCGGATTTAAATTCGCGTGGACGCAGAATATCTGAAACAACTTGGCTGGTGACGTCAAATTTAGGCTCGGGGGCATAACAGACATGAGCACCATTGACTGGTACGGAAACGTGTCCATGGTGGTCTTCTGGGCGGGATGCAACATCAGGTGCCCCTACTGCCACAACTCGACGCTGACTCCACTTGACTCGGGCACCGAGGTTGGTTTGGATTTACTTGATGAGAGGCTTCGC
>JABXKY010000327.1 GCA_013619005.1 Candidatus Bathyarchaeota archaeon
ATCCTAGGGAATAGCAGGAGTACCTATGACCACGCAATAGCCTGCGCCGGCGGAACCAGGGTCCAGGCAGGGGACAAAGACGGAGTTACAGCCCAGAACTTGAGGGACGCCTTTGATCCGGGTCGTACGGCAGCTCTTTACTATACAAAGACGCCTTCAGCGGATATGCCCATCAAGGAGTTTTGTGATGTGGCGCATAGCCTAGGCGTCCCAGCTATAATTGATGCAGCCCCCAACCTAACTCATGCCTCTATCCCGTCTGCGGTCCTTGAGGCAGGGGCTGACCTTGTTATCCTAAGCGGTGGAAAGCAACTGGGGAGTATCAACAACACAGGCATCCTTCTGGGGAGGAAAGACCTGATAAAACTAGCTCACCTGAATGCATACCCCTTCGACGGTATAGGGCGGGGTGCCAAGATGAGCAGGGAAATGATTATGGGCTTGCTTAAAGCGGTGGAGATCTTCATCGGTGAGGACAGGGACGCGTACTACGCCGAGATGTTGGGGAAATCTACGAAACTGGCCGCTAGGTTAGATGCCTTAGTCGGGATAAGATCGGGCACCCTTGACGAGCCGAGTCTCAGTGATGATGTGGTTCCCCCGAGCTATGTCTGGGTTGAGGTGGAAACTAATCAGCTCACATTGAGAGACCTGTTTGACGGGTTAATGGATGGAGACCCGATGATTAGGCCCCTCTATGAGCCGTACTTCCTCTCAACTGAGGTCGCTAATCGAATAACATTCAAGGTGGAGTATCTTCAACCGGGGGACGATGATCTCATTGTTGAGCGGGTTAAATCCCTCGTGGAAGGAGCCTGATTTAACAGACAATCGAGTCCGTCAAGCTAAGTTCTTTCTATCCACTAAGGATATCGTACCGGTGGCGCAGGTCGAGACGCAGAGGCCGCATCCGTGGCACAATACGTTGTCATAGGTGAGCTTGCCGTCAACCATGTCCCTTGCCTGGAAAACACATCTGTCAACGCAATCCCCGCAATCATTGCATTTCGCTGAATCATCGATGGCGATGTACTTTGATGTCAATATCTGTGTGTGAATGCCGTTTCTGACAAGGCTCCCCAGGGTGTGGCAGCAGCACGCGCAGCAGCTACATACCAACCCTGGTTTGGGGTCATCCTTCATCGTATACGCCATGTGGACAAGTCCTGCCTTGTGGCTTCTCTCAAGCACCTTCATTGCCTCGTCGACCGTGATCTCCCTTGAGTTGTACTTGTCGTCAGCCAGCAGCTCGTCCGCCGTCTTGTTCACACTTAGGCACACGTCCTTGGGGGCATCGCAGTTGTCGTAAGCTGTCTTGCAGCCGCAGTCCTGTACGGCAATTCTATCGGCATCCAACAGTATCTCCCTCATCTCGGACATATCGTAGACCCTGTGCTCGGCCTCAATCGCTACGTTCACGGGGATAGTTACAGCCTTGTCAATCTCATCGGTGATCGTGCGTGTCTCCTCGTCGGTGTAGAAACTCATACCCTTGAACTTGGACGTGTCCATGACGTGTACACCTGATTTCCGGGTATTAATGGTTAACTAAACGCTGGTTCCCACCAGCATCACTATTGCCTGTTTCTCAGTGGTGTTGAAAAAACCGTGGGGCACATCCGATGGAAGGAAGATGACGTCACCCGACCTGACCTCTTTCCTCTCATCGCCCACCTGAACAGTCCCTCCCCCTTTGAGGACCATGTAGACCTGCTCTATCCCCTCGTGGGTGTGCATGTTGTTGCTCTTGCCCGGGTTAATTGTGAGCCTGGCGAAGTTCGTGAAGCTATTCATGCCCTCCGGTCTCTCTGTGTTGAACAGTCTCCCGTGGTCATCGTCCTGCCAGATCACCTGATAATTGCAGGACTCGCCATGTAAATCGATGAGCGGCTGCTTCTTGATTGTCACAATGTTCTCGATAAACATGGGAAAGTGTATGACTCCAAATGGATAACCCTTTCCGCCCATCTAATCCATTATTAGAAAGTGTGACCATGTTTGGGCAGGTGAATTGAATGGACATTATCTACCCAATTGGAAAGGGAGAGCTAGAGGGAGAAATTACTCCCGAGAGGCGAATTAAATGGATAAAGGACCTTGAGGATGCCCCAAAACTTCTCAGGGAGGCCGTCGAGGGATTGGATGATGAACAGCTTGATACACCGTACAGGGAAGGAGGGTGGACGATCCGCCAAATAGTTCACCACCTGACAGACAGCAACATAAACAGCTACGTGAGGTTCAAGTTGGCCGTAACCGAGAACCAGCCCACGATCAAGACCTGGGAGCAGTCTGACTGGGCAGTGCTTGAAGACGCAGTGTCTATGCCCGTCGATGTATCCCTGAGCCTACTGGATAGCCTGCATCAAAGATGGGTGGTGTTCTTAAAATCCCTCACCGAGGAGGACATGAAGAAAAAGTTCGTTCACCCTGAGGGAGGGGTGTTGACCGTCGAGGAGAACATATGGAACTACTCTTGGCACAGCAGGCACCACACGGCACAGATCACGGCTTCCCGTGAGAGGAAGAGCTGGTAGCAGCTACAAGTAGCTGAACATGAAGAGCAGGAAGACAAGCAGGATGTAGGGGGAGGTCAGCTTGAACAGCAGCCACCCCGCCTTATTTGACTCCGAGTTGTAGAGTCTGTATCCAGCCCAAATTAAAATTGAGTTAAGTACCGTTACACCCATCAGGTAGAGGCTTGAGTTTGTCCAGAATATTAAGAGATAGGATGAGCCGATCAGCGTCAGCAAGGCCGCTAACACCCCCTTTATCGCCTTCTTTCTTGACACCATGGAGGGAAACATCGGGACTCCCACCCTTTCATAATCCTTGGTGAACGCCAACGCGATGCTCCATAGATGCAGAGGCCCCCAAATAGCGACGAGCACCCCCATCACAAGCCCAACAGGGTATAATGGGGCTCCCCCCAGGTACCAGCCGAACCAAGCGGGCGCGGCCACGCTTGGAGCCGTGAAAAGCACGTTGATGCTCGTCTTCCTCTTGAAAATTACAGTGTAGAGGAGTAAATAGCTCCCGGCGCCCTCTACGAGCAATATTAATGGAATTACCCCTAGGTAAACGGCTAGAATTGCCGACAAACCCAGAGTTATCCAGCTAAATAGGCTTGCATTTGGTAGACTTATCGTTCCTCTGACGAGTGGTCTGCCGCTTGTCCGGGTCATCAATGTGTCTATGTCCTGGTCGTAGACGCAGTTCAACGCGTTTGCGCCGCTTACAGATAAAGCCACGGCCATGAATCCTATGAAAAATTGGAGGTAGTTAACCGAGAAATCCCCGGAGAAAATGGATGAGGTGAAAAAAGTCGTGAGGTAGAGCCCCAGCATGGCTAGGAGTACCTTGGGTTTCAGGAGTACCCCGTAGTCGTATGCCAGTTCTACTTTCACTCTTCTAACACGCCAAGTTTCTTTGCTACTAGCTCGTGGATATCACGGATCTCTAGCTCGATCCCGTGTTCACGCGCCCCGTCAACGAACGCCAGTTTACACGCTGGACATGCTGAAACTAGCACGTCCGCCTTCTTCTCAAGCGCCTCTTCCAGCTTGATCTTGACTATGTCAAGCCTCATATCGTTGTTGACTCCCTGTAACAGACCGCCTCCGCCACAGCACTTGGAGTCTATCCCGTTCACATGGAACTCGATCTGGTTTGATGTCAGGTAGGATAGGGCTTCCCTGGGCTCCTTGATGATTCCACTGAGTCGTCCAAGCTCGCACGGGTCATGGTAGATGATCCTCTCATCGCTCTTCTCCAGGTCAAGCTTTCCCTCGGCCAGTTTGTCCCTCAGGAACTCCACCGAGTGCTGTATCTCAAAGTTGGGCTTTCTTCCAAGCAACGCCGGGTACTCGAACTTGAAGATTCTGTAGCAGCCTGCACACCCCGTTATGACCTTCTTGACTTTCTTGTCTTCCAGGATCTTGACGTTGTGCTCGGCGTACTTCTTTGCGTCTTCGACCTTGCCCGCCATCATACTGGGGGCACCACAGCACCACTCGTCCTCCCCTAGAAGAGTCCAGTTCTCGCCCAGCTCTTCAAGGATGGAGCATATTGAGAAGGCTACCTCGTGGTTAGCGCCCTTGTATGCAGTCGTGCACCCGACGAAGTAGGCTATCTCGGCCTCGTCCTCCTCGGGCACGTCGTCAAGGTCCACGTAGAAGCTCCAGTCCAGCCTGGTATCCGGGTCCTGCCCGTACGGGTTCATGGTCTCGTCTAGCAAACCAGCGAGCCTTGCGACGTTCTCAGGGGTCGTACCCATCGCTTCCACGATTTCCCTGATCCTGATCCAGAGCTCATGGGTCTCGAAACCGAAGGGGCATGACTCCCTGCATCTTCCACAGAGGGTGCAGTGGTACGCGCTCTCCGCTAGCTCCTCCATCTCCTTCTGTGTGATCTCCTTCTCGCCGAAGATCTTGGACCACAAGCTGAACTTTTTGTCGTAGAGCTTTACCGTCTTGGAGGTCCTGACGCCTGGGGCGTGTAACGGGTTCTCGGATGAGTTGTATGCCGGGCATTCCTTTGTGCAAAGGGCGCAGTGGCTGCAGGTGTCCAGCTCCATGAGCTGTTTCCTCGTGAATTTTCCGAGTGCCTCTTTGATCTTTTCCTGTGTATTAGATGTCAAGTTCTTTCCTCCTTGAGCCGTAGAGGGCGGGGGATATCACCCCTGAAATGAGGTGAATGAATTTGCTGAACGGCGTGTAAATGACGAAGAGCTGGGTCATCAGCACGTGCCAGTGGAACCAGTGGTAGCTGGGGACCGCTTCAAGGTGCAGCACGATATATTTCGGGATGAACACAACGCTGTAGGTGATGGTCTCGATTGATTCTGGCGGGAAAATCCTCATGCCTTGGCCCACAATGGCCGCGATGAGTATAATGAGCAATGCCCCGTAATCGTTTGTCAGCGAGTGAAGCTGTTTGTCCTCAAGCCTGATCCTCCTGACTAGAAGCAGGAAGGTTGATCCTATCAGGATCCATCCCA
>JABXKY010000022.1 GCA_013619005.1 Candidatus Bathyarchaeota archaeon
ACTCCTTCCTTAATACGCCGAATATCAGAACCACCCCCGCCGCAGCTGGCAGACCAAGCCACCCCACCGTTACGGGGCTCATGACGCCCTCGATGATTTGGAGAAGACCGAGGATTGATGCGAGTTGCACTATGAAGTTACCCGCAACCATGATGGGCATCGCCTCGTAAATGAAGCCCCTCAGCTTGAACCATGTTCTTGTACCCGTTGTACGGAGGCTCGGAAGCCTGAAGCTAGGCATCTCCATGATGAGACCAACCGGCTCATCAGGCGCCACCTTGTACGCGATCCTTCCAAGGACGAATATCAACACAAAGTCGATGACGTACAGCAGTACGGCCCACTTGAAACCCACGTAGGTCGCTACAAGGCCCATAATGACTATGCTTCGGGCCGCACACGGCACCAGGCTCGCAACGAAGGCGCAGATGAGTCTCTCACGCTCCGTCTCCATGATCCTCGCACCCAACACGGCGGGTACGTTGCACCCGAACCCCAGCATCACGGGGATGAACCCCTTCCCATGGAGCCCAATAGTGTGCATCGCGGAGTCCATGAGGTACGCGACCCTCGCCAGATATCCGGAGTCCTCTAGCACCGAGAGTACGAGGTAGAACGGACCAATATAGGGTATAGCGACGACCATGCCGCCGATAAACCCGTCGACAACGGCGTTCCAGAAGAACGTGGTAGCCCCTGATTCACCTAAAGCGTTGAAGTATGCCGTGTTTATCACCGCGAAAAACCCGTCGATGACCCCGGCCAACCAGTCGCCGAAACTGAATATGGAGTAGAATACTATCAGGATGCTGACTATCATCATCACGTAGCCTAGGATTGGGTGGCTCGCCACATCCTCGATCCTCTTGCCGATGCTCTTCTGAGGCTCGACGTGACTTGTCGCACTGTCGGCGATCCTGTGAGCTAAGGCGAATCTTTCCGATGCGATGACGCTACTAAAGTCGTGGCCGTGAGCTGACTCCAACCTGAACCGCTCCTGCGCCACGGTCTCCCTGAGTCCGGGTTTTGCATCGTAGATGATTCTCTCGATCTCGTCGTCGCGCTCCAGTAGCTTTATCGCGACCCAACGGGCCGGGTAGGACGTCTGCACCTCTATCTTATTTTTGATGGTCTCTATGCTTTCCTCGATCTCGCTTCCGTAGAGCAAAGGAGTGATGGGGGGCTCTCCCCCCGTCCTCACAGCCGTTGCCACGAGTTCCGTTAGCCCTGTCCCTTTGATCGCCACCGTTGGCAGCGCTGGGACACCGAGTTGTTTGCTCAACTCCTCTGTGTCGATTATGATTCCCTTGTTTTCTGCCATATCTATCTGGTTGACTGCCAGTACCAGCCGGGGCTCCAGCTCCATGAGCTGGACGGTGAACGCCAGGTTTCTCTCTAATGCGCCGGCGTCAACAACGTTGATTATTACATCTGGCTGCTCAACGGCGATGTACTCTCTGCTCACCATCTCCTCGATGCTGTACGTGCTCAGGCTGTAGATGCCGGGGAGGTCCAGAATCTCGATCTCCTTTCCCTCGAATACCAGGGTCCCCTCGGCCCTCTCAACTGTTTTTCCCGGCCAGTTTCCTACGTGCTGGTGTAATCCTGTTAACTGGTTGAAGATGACGCTCTTTCCGACGTTGGCATTACCTGCTAACCCAATTGTTATTCTGTCGCTCATCATCGGGTCACTTAGTCTGTTCTAGCTTAGTTGTGGTGTGGCCCATGGGGGTGAACTCTTCTCCAAGGCTTTCCCTCATCCTCGACGTGGATGTAGACGTGTGACGCGAGCCCCCTGCCAAGTGCCAAGCTGGTTCCCCGTACCTCGATCTCAATGGGTCCCTGGAATGGGGCGGCGTTCACCATCTCAATATGTGTGCCCGGTGTCAACCCCATGTCCTGCAGCCTTTTGCCTGACTGTACGCCGCTGCGAATGTAGGCCACGGTTCCCTCCTCTCCAGGGTGTAACCTGCTGAGCTGGGTCGTTAGCGGTGTTTCCTCAATAATCTTACTGCGCGCTTCTTCGCACTGCTCGCAGTCATCGATCCCAAGTGAGCAATGAGGTATGGGCAAGTTGTCTGGGCACGTCTCTGGGTTATCAAGAGCCTTGCACAGCGCCGCGGTTGTCTCATCTGATAGACTGTGCTCCATTCGGCATGCCTCGTCGTGGACCTTTTCAAATGGTAGTTTGAGGTAGTCGTAGAGGAAACGCTCCAGCAGCCTGTGCTTTCGCACGACTTTCTGGGCGAGGGCGTTTCCCTTTCCGGTTAGGGTGGCTCCCTTGTAGGGCTCGTACTCGACGAGTTTCTCGTCAGCCATCCGTTTGATCATCTGTGTTACGCTGGGTGGGCTGACCTTGAGTTTCTCGGCCAGTTCCTGGTTCTTGGCTTTCTCGCCTCGCTCGTTGATGCTGTATATTGCCTCGAGGTATTCTTCTACGCTTTCACTACTCAAACCAGATCAGAGATTTAGGCACGCCTAAATTATATAAAGTTTGTTAAAAATGGATTAGGCCAACACGTAGCTGTACCGGGGGACGTCCTCGAAGCCTCCCTCGGGGCGCGGATCAATGGACTCCTCGATGACCCCGTCCGCTACCATGCTTTCCAAGAGTTCAAAGTAGGGGTTCATTATATAGATTCCCGCCGCCCTCTGGGCCTTCCACTCATTCGCCGTAACACCGTAAACGTCCGCCCAGCCCTCCGGGTTATGCACCTGGAACAGGTTACGCACATCCATCCTGCCCTTCTCCCTGAGAGTGTTTCTGATCATCCGCTTGGCCTTAAACTCGTTCATGGTCATCCTGGGTATCTCCCTCGATGGGTCCATGACGTGGACCTCTACTCCTCCCCGCGTAAGCTTTATGACGCTGTTCTTTGGTGGCTGGAAGACCCTGTCCAGGGTAACGTCCCGGAGGCCCCGCCTGCTGCTGACGAACATGGCCTCGTCCTTGCCGAGGGCGACGTAGCATGGCTGGTACCAGTTGCAGATATAGACTGTGTCGGGCTCATGGACGTTGATGGCAGCCAGCAGGAACATCCCAGTGAGCTTGGGGGCGATGTGCTGGAACGCCTCCACCATACTCATCCCGCTGTTGTACGCGTCGCTGAGCATGTGCACCGCCACCTCACTGTCAGTGATATCATCAACCTTCTCCCCATAGCTTCGGAACGTGTGATCCTTTTCCAGCGCCTTCCAGAGCTCCTTGTGGTTGGTGATGGTGCCGTTGTGCATCAGCGCGATCTTTCCGTCGTCGCTGATGTATGGATGGGCCATCACATCGAGGTTGTAGCCGTCGATGTCCTTTGCCAGACCACTGTACCTGCAGTGGGCGATAGCGCATGTTCCCTTGAGCTTACCAATCTTTGTGGTCTTCTTGACGTGGGCTACAGGGCCAGCGGCCTTGATGATATCAATCTTATCACCGTTGAGAACCCCCATTCCAGTGGCGTGTCCCCCGTAGAGGGGCTCCTGCATCTTCAGGCTGTTGAGTAGTAGCGAGGTGAGGTGCTTGTCACCGATATACGCAGCGAGTTGGCAGTTCATTGTACGTTAATCTGGCTGGAAGGTAGGTTAAAAATGGATCATCAAGTGGGGTAGACCTTGCAGGGGATCCCCCTCAAGGTGACTGCACCCATAGCCTGGCACTTGGGGCCATCCCACTTGGTGAGCATGTTGTCATTCGACTCCTTCCATCCGAGGCCCTCCCTCTCGGGGAACCACCATGCGTGTGCCACATAGATGATCCTCGGGTCAAGGGACTCGTTGAGCTTCACCCTCTGGGTTATCCTTCCCTCTGTGGTCTCGATGTAAGCCATCTCCCCGTCAACCAATCCATACTTCTCAGCTGTCTCATGGCACATCTCCACCAGGGGCTCCCTTGATATCCTCCTGAGAGATGGCAGCGTCCTCCAGCTGCTGTGGTAATAATACGAGTCCTTCCCCGATGTCATGACCAGCGGGTAATCCTCCGTTGATGTGATGTGATCCACCATCTCAGGGATCGGAGGCACACCCATTTTCTTCAACGCCTCGCTGTATATCTCCACTTTCCCCGAGGGGGTCTTGAATCCCTCGTCAATGTACTTCCTGTACCTTTGGGGGGCCCAAACTGGCCCGTTCTCTGCAAGTTCCTCGTAAGTCAAGCCCGCCGGATCCAGGATTTCATTGAAAGCCTCCCTGGGGCTGTCCCAGAACCCCTCCAAGCCCAGCTCACGGGCTATGAGGTTCATCCACTGGATATCGGCTCTGCACTCCCCCGGCGGGTCAATGATCTTTGGTCTCGCCACGATGTGCCCGAACTTTGGGCTGAAATCATCGTACTCGTGGTTGGCGGCGACTGGCAGTATGATGTCGCTATACTTGGCGGTAGGGGTCATGAAGAACTCGGCCGTGACAATTAGATCGAGGTTCATTATGGCCTCATACACGCCCTCCGTGTTGGCGTATGTTGTCAAGGGGTTACTGCCGAAGATGAGTGATGCCTTGATGGGGTAAGGGTCGCCCGTGGAGGCTGCCCTGAGGACATCCTGGCTGGGCGCGATTCCTATGCTGGCGGCCACCTTGAACTCGGATCCGATCATCGGTCTCCTGCTCATGTCCTCTACATCGGTGATGTTCACGAATGGGACCCCGACTGCGAACACCTCGCCTCCTGGGACGTCAAGGTTCCCAGTAACCGCCCTGAGGATGCTGATGAGCCTGCAGGTCTGGTATGAGTTTGGCGTCTGGTCCAGCGGGTTTCCCGTCTGGATGGCGGCTGGTTTGCTGGTGGCGTAGGTCCGCGCGAACTTTTTCAATTCATCAACGCTGATCCACGTCTCCTTCTCCAGCTCCTCGAAGGTATAACTACCCAGCATCTCGCGGAGCTTGTCGAAGCCGATGGTGTACCTCTCAACGAACTCACTGTCGTGGAGACCCTCCTCGATGATGGTCTTGAGCAGGGCTAATCCAAGGTACCCATCGCTACCCGGCCTTGGCTTGACCCACTGGTGTGCCAGCCTCGTTATACTGGTCTCACGGGGGTCAATGACCAGTATCTTGGTCCCGTGCTCCCGAGCCTGCCTGATGATGTCCATCCTGGACTCGCCCCCCGTGTCCAGGCTGTTCCTGCCCCACACAACGAGGCACTCCGAGGGATGATTATAATCTGGGAAACATTTCTGGCCGAAGGTGTACTTGTCTGCCAGGGACCTTGCCTTGCTGCAAACGTTGTCCACGGTGGCGAAGTTAGGCGTTCCCAGTGTCTTCCCGAGCCTTTGCATGAACTCGCCGATGAGGTCGTTCCTGTGAGCCCCCATGTGAAACGCTACGGACTCTGAGCCGTGCTCCCTGATGACATTCCTGAGCTTATCCGTGATGTGGGAGACGGCTTCTCCGGCTGTTATCTCCTCCCACTGCCCAGACCCTCGTGGGCCGACCCTTCTCAGCGGCTTCGTTAGCCTGTCAGGATGGTAAATGAGCTCGGTAATGGCCTTACCCTTGACGCAGAAGTATCCTTTCGTCGGCGGGTAATCCGGGTCGCCTTCCACCTTTACTATCCTACCTTCCTCGGTGGTAACAATAATACCGCATGACGCGCCGCACATCTTCCCACAGAAGGTCCTTGTCAGCATAGAATATCCTCTTGAAATGCCCGCGACGTTTATTTAACGTGTCAGGTTTCCGCCGGTAAATCATCTTTTATTGTCAACAGGCAAACATTCTTCATGTCCTTCATCTTCAACGGCCAGACCCACGAGAAGGGGTCCAGGACCTATCATAGACTTGAGATAGCGCCCATGCTTGACGGGAACGCCCTTCATATCCCCGTCCACGTCATCAGGGGGGAGGAGGAGGGCCCCGTCCTCGGGCTCTTTGCTAACATCCATGGCACCGAGTATTACCAGAACAGGATACTCAGGTCCCTCGCGGTCGAGACCAATCCCGATGATTTGTGTGGGACCCTGCTGATAGCCCCAGTAGCGAACCCGTACTCCTTCAGCCATATGAGCAGGCAAACTCCGAACCCCCCCGAGGAGACCGTGGACTTTGCCAACATGAACAGAGTCTTCCCCGGTAAGCGTACCGTGCCACTGTTCGGAAGCATGGACCCCAACGATGTCAGCCTCACTATGAAGATCGCCGCCAGGATAAGCGATGAGATAGTCCCCAAGTGCACACACATCCTGGACTACCACGGCCAGATGCGGGGCATGGCCCTCAAGAAGATGCTCTTCAACCTCGATCCCCCATCAAAGGAGATGGCCAGGGTCTTCGGTCTGGGAATACTTCACGACCCGCCGGGAAGCATCGGGAGCAGTACTTTCATGCCCATGACCAGATACGCGGGGACCCTCGGTATCCCTAGCGCCGTACCCGAGCTTGGTGGTGGTGGACACGGGGAAAAGTTCGAGGGCGAGTGCGAGAAGACCGGTGTCAAGGGGACGAGGAACGTGATGAAGCATCTGGGTATGTTAGAGGGAGAACCTGAGCTACCCGAGAAGCAGTTCTACTTCGTACATGCACCCCATGTAAGGTCCACTGTTGGAGGTTACTTCTTGTCAGACATGGAGGCAGCCGACGTAGGAATTGGTAAGAAGTCCCGCGAGGTCTCCAAGGGAGAGGTCCTCGGCACGGTCTACAGCCCATACACCTTCGATGAACTCGAGCAGATCACGAGCCCCTGCGACGGGATCATCTATGCCTGCAGGGTCAGCGGACTTGTGAACCCCCAGAGTGAGGTTCTTGCCGTCGCAGACTACCGGGAGAGCAAGTGGATCGAGTAACCACAGGTGTTTAATCATTATCCTTCCACCCATGTCCCATGGTTAAAGCCGCTATTCTGGAAGACGTTAGAAAGTTAAAGGTCGTGGACTACCCCGAGCCCAAGGTCGAGGACAACGGAATCCTCATGAACATGGAGCTCTGCGGAGTCTGCGGAACCGATATGCACCTCTACGAGGGCAACATGAACATCCCGTTCCCGGTGATACCTGGCCACGAATGGGTCGGGATCATCGAGGAGATCGGTGAGAAAGCCAAGGGCTACGAGGTGAAGGGACAGACCCTCGACATAGGCGACAGGATCATCGTCGTACCAGGAACCAACCGTTACTGTGGCGAGTGCTACTTCTGCAGGTTCATGCCCCACAAGCCCACCCTGTGCACCGGCAGGAAGGTCATGGGCGTCAACATGAGTAGCGCCGAGGAGCCCCACCTGCTGGGCGGATGGGCCGAGAAGATATACGTGGACGCCGAAAAGTTCTGGGTCTACAAGGTACCCGATGAGGTGGCCCCCGAGGTCGCTGTGCTATCCGAGCCCATGGCCGTCAGCAGTAGGGCGCTTGAAAGGGCGTATGCGCCTGGTATGCCCACCTTTGGCGAGGGGTTCGGCATCGGTCAGAGCGTCGTGGTTCAGGGGGCAGGAGCCATCGGTCTCCTTGCCATAGCGACGGCGAAGCTGGCAGGTGCGGGCAAGATCATCAGCGTGGATATGGTGGACGAGCGCCTGGCGATGGCGGAGAAGCTGGGGGCGGACCACGTCATCGATATGAGGCAGTATAAGACATCCGAGGAAAGGGTCAATGAGGTCCAGAAACTGACGAACGGCCTCGGAGGGGACGTTGTCATCGAGGCTGTTGGTGTCCCAGTCGCGTTTGCCGAGGGCATCGATATGACCAGGAGGGGAGGTAAGTTCGTGGAGGTTGGCCACTATACCAACCCCGGCACGGTTCCCGTTAACCCCCACACAATATGCAACAAGGACATGGACATCCTGGGATCATGGACGTACCCGCCAACCCAGTTCGGCACAGTCCTTGAGCTTATGCGTCTCGCGGTAGACAGTCTCCCCCTGGACGAGATCGTCACCCACAAGTTCAAGGTGGAGGACGCACAGGAGTCCATCGACACCCTCAAGGCAAGGAAGGGCATCAAACACGCACTTACGGGCTAGTAGCAGGTTTTTCATAACTCCTGCCCCTTTCTATTCCCATGATCGTCAACGACCCGTACAAGGCGCTAGGGGTAAGGAAAGCCATCAACGCAGCAGGCATATTGACCCGGATAGGGGGCTCGCGCTCCCCTCCAGAGGTATTCAGGGCCATGGAGGAAGCCAGCAAGAGCTTCGTAACCATCGCAGAGCTACAGACAGCCGCGGGAAAGGTCATCGCAGACGCAACGGGAGCCGAGGCCGGCCTCCCCACGGCGGGGGGAAGCACATCAATCCTCCTGGCGGCAGCCGCCTGCATCATGAAGGGAACCGAGCTTGAGAAATACGAGCCCAAGGGACCAGCGGTATGGCGTAAGATCGCCCAACGCCTACCAATGCGCTCCAAGGGTCTCCACACAGAGATCGTTGTCCAGAAATGTAACAGGGACGAGTACGACCACGCAGTCGAGATTGCGGGAGGCAGGTTCGTGGAGGCGGGCACCGAGGAAGGCTGCACCGAGGAGGAGCTTGCAAACGCGTTCACAGAGAACACCGCGGCGTGTTACTACACCCACAAATCAACAAAAAAGGGGCTCCCCCTCGAGAAGATAATCGAGATCGCCCACAGGAACGACGTCCCAGTCATCGTGGACGCGGCTACGATACCCCCGCCCAGATCAGGGCTAACCCTTTTCAGCGAGATGGGCGTCGACCTTGCCTGCTTCAGCGGGGGAAAGACCCTCTCCGGGCCAAACAACAGCGGCCTCCTGTCGGGAAGGGCCGACTTGGTTAAGCTGGCCCACCTCCAATCATACCCTTTCGAGGGTGTGGGCAGGCCCAGCAAGATGAGCAGGGAGACCATCGTGGGCCTAATCACCGCCCTGACCCTTTACCTTGAGTCCGATGACTCAGGGGGGTTCGCGGAGAGGGAGAGGACCGCCTTCCACATCAGCAAGGAGCTCGACTCGATCTCGGGTATCACCAGCTACGTCGACTACATCGGGGGAGAGGCAAAGACCAACCCCCTGACATGCGTCAAGGCAGAAAAAGACGAGTACGGTTTGTCCACAAAGGAGCTGTTCGACGCACTGATCGAAGGAGAGCCCAGCATCGTCACGGTCTACGAGCCGTACTTCCTGCTGGAGGACTACCACGGCCTATTCAGCGTCAACCCCCAGTTCCTATCACCAAACGAGATCGAGGTAATCATCGACAGGGTCAAGGAAGAGGCGACGCCTTAATGGAAAAAAATGGAGAGTTAAACCCGCTCTAGCTTGAAGATGACGGGCCTCATACCGTCGGCGCAACATGTTATAGCTGTCCCCTTCTCGTCGAAGAAAGGCAGGTCGCCACCGTACAGGATAGTCCTAGCGTTGGCGTAGATGGTGTTCCAGGCAGAGCCACAGAAGCCCTCTGGCATCGTCAGGCTGTCCAACAGGTACTCCTGACCGTCCTTGTAAATGCCGCATGGCACCATCCAGTCCTTCTTGGCTACCGGAAGCTCATCGAATATGTCCGCGGGGTCCTGGCGTTTCAGAACAGTGATCTTTAGTTTCGACATGGCATTAATTGAATTCCGGCGTGCGCTTAAAGCTCTAACCTATGGTTAATCTTTTTTCGGTTGATGCGTATCTTCTTCCATGATTCTCGATGAAGTAGTGGACAAAGTGCCTGATTACAAGGAGTTCTTGACTGTGCGCGCGCATTTCAATCCCTCTCAGATTTCTCTTTCTTGATAGATAAATGATTATATCGAGTCAAACACTAACTTTCTGGATGATTCCCTGTGCTTCTAAGGCTTCAAGAATGTGAGCGGGATTTAATAACCCCTCATTCTGCATCACCGTACCGACCCCCGCCGTCTGGATAGAAAATAAACGTAACATACCCACAAATTTCCTTGCCCTCATCTTCAATCATTGACACAGTTTGATTAAGAATAATGCCCTTCCTTTCATCGCTACTCGAATCTATGAACAAATTATCCGCCACGCGCGACTATGGGAGCGACCAGACGAAACGGGGCACGAGGATACCGCCCTCCATACGCTGCTCAAGCTTCCTGACCACCGATCCTTCCTCGGTTAACCGCTCAAGCGGGTCGATGACTTGGTTTTGGTCACCCCATCCCATCTCTACAAGGGCCATCCAGGGAGAATCTTCCATCTCGAATACCCGCGCCCCTCCTGACTCATTTAGTGCCATTATTATCTCGACGCTGGTCATGTCACTTTTCTTTAAAATCTCGGTGATCACTTCCTTGAATCTACTCATGTTCAATTGGGGGGCAGGTGCCTTTCTGAAAGGATCCAGCTTTGTAATCTCGATCCTGTCCCTGGTCATCTTGATGAAGCTGTTCCTCGGCGCGTGGAAGATGTCCATATCGTCCTTTACGTCCTCGAATCCGAGGTGGCTGCTGCTGAACATGGTCTCGTCGTCCCCTTTTGCCAGTGTGCATGCCTGTATCCAGTTGGTGATGTAGATGGTCTCGGCCTCGTTGTGGCTCATGGCCGCCAGAAGCACCATGCCCGTGAGGCTGTTAGCCGTCTTCCTTAAGGCGTCCTCGAAACACAAACCGTCCTTCATATTCTTGTCAATCATGTGCACTGCCACCTCGCTATCTGTGATGTAGTCGATGTCAGAGTTGTAGCCCTTGAACTCGTACTCCTTCGCTAGCTCAGCCCAGTGCATCTTGTAGTTGCTGATTATCCCGTTGTGCATGAGAGCGATATCGTTGTTAGTGTTTGTGAACGGATGGGCGTTCTTGGCTCTGTTATAACGCGGGTCGTCTGTCATGCTGAGCCTACTATGAGCTAGCCCTGTGGTACCTGTTAACCCCGTTATCTCACTGTTCTTGATTACGTGGTCCACTGACCCGGGCGCCTTTATCCAATGGAGGGCCCCGTTGTCGATGGTTCCCATCCCCGTGGCGTTGGCGCCGAAGTAGGACTCCTGGTATCTTAAACAATTCAGAAGCGTCTTTGCTATGTCCCTGTCGCCTATGTAGGCAGCTAGCTGACACATGATTAATCATACGCACAGAGAATCGGTGGCTAAAATAATGATTGATGAAAAAAGGCTATTTTTCTTTGAGGGTAATCCAGCCCTTCTCGATGGCAGTGATCCCCGTCCTGGCGGCTTCGACGATGCCGATGTGGGATACCTCGGCCTGGAAGTCAGATACCTCGGTGGCTGATCCAGTTACCTGGGCGATAATCGTGTCCGGTTTGATGTCAAGGATGAGCCCCTTGTACTTGTTTATGACCGACAGCGCCTCCTCCTGGGCCATGGGGTCAGCGGTGTGAAGCTTTACGAGGGCCATGTCCCTCTGAACGGTCCTCAACGGATCTAGCCTCTTGACGCTGATGATGTCCACCATCTTGTCCAGCTGCTCCACGAGCTTGTCCACCTCCTTGGCGTCGCCCATCGATGTGAGGGTAATCCTTGAGGTATCGCCCTCCTCCCCGGCGATGGCCGTGATGCTGTGGATGTTAAAGTTCTTCCTTCGGATGGTGTTGCTGATGTTGAAGAGAACCCCCGGCTTGTTCTCGACGAGCAAGCTGATCACGTTTAGACCCATGATCAATCCTCTGTTAATATGTCCTTTAAACCCATCCCCGGCGGGATGTGGGGGTAGACGTTCTCGTTGGGGTCTATCGGGACCTCGATCACGGTCGTGTAATCGGCGTCCACCGCCCTCCTCAGCTCCGTCCTCATGTGGTCCATTGACTCGATCTTGACCGCGTGCGCCCCGTAGGTCTTGGACAACTCAGTGTAGTCCACAGTGTAGTTGCGGTCCACCGTGGATAGCCTTCCGTCCATGAACAGCCTCTGCCACTGGGCCACCATGCCCAGTAGCTTGTTGTTCATGACCACCACCACGATGGGCAGGTCCTCGTCGACGGCCACCGTCAGGTTGTTCTCAGTCATATGGAACCCTCCATCCCCACATATAGCGAGGACCTTCTTGTCGGGTTTAGCCGCCTTGACGCCGATGGCTGCGGGTAAACCGAAGCCCATGGTTCCGAGGCCTCCGCTTGTGAAGAAGGTCCCCGGCTCGTTTACGTCGTAGTGGAGCGCAGCGAACATCTGGTGCTGCCCCACGTCGGTTGTAACATAAGCGTCGCCTGGTAGGGCTTCTCTGATGGCCCTAATGACGCTGGGAGAGTTGATGCCGTTGCCGTAATCGAAGGACTCGCGGTATCTCTTAAAGTCCTGGATCTTTTTGTACCAGCCATTTGACCTGAGCTTTTCCACCTTGAGCCTCTTGACGATTCCTGCCAATGCGTGCCTTGCATCGCCTATAACCTGGGTCATGATGGGGACGTTCTTATCGATCTCGCTGCGGTCGATGTCTAAGTGGATTATCTTGGCGTTGGGGGCGAAACCAGTGAGGGTCGCCGTGGTCCTGTCACTGAACCTTGCCCCTACCACCAGGAGCACATCGGCTTCAGGAACCATGTAGTTCGCCTCGTGCCTGCCATGCATCCCGCATAATCCCAGGC
>JABXKY010000180.1 GCA_013619005.1 Candidatus Bathyarchaeota archaeon
TCTCTGGGCCATCGTATACAAAACCGCTCTTATGCCTCGGATTATAACTCATACCCTCTGAGACACGATGACACTTTATAATATTAATGGGAAACCGTTTGGGAGTAAGAAAATGAAGGTTTTACCACTTCTCGAGGCGCGCGCTGCCTAGAATGATGTCAATGAATTTCTGACTCATGGACAATGCCAGATAGGTCGGGGTTCTTAAATGATTCGAAATAGGGAGGTTAGGAGAGGACCTTGTTGATTCCTAGTTGTTGTAATATTGAACGAAGGGCCTCTACTTTTGTTGGATCTTTTAGTGTTATTGCCTCTGTAATTACATAGACTTCCTTGGGGAATAATGTACTACTCATTCATTTTCACCTCCAGTAAACTGTTTCATCCATCTTGTGCGTGAACTTGACTCGGCGATGATCTGGTTGTATGCGGATAGGACGTCGCTGTCTATGGTTTTCTGGAACGTGTCGAAGTACCATGCTAAAATGTTGTAGGGGTTGAACTGTGTGTTGACTTCCTGTAGGTATGTTGCGAGGATTAACGCTACTTCTCTGAAATGTAGTGTGCGGTACACGATGTCGTTGTAGTTGAAGCGCTCGTTTTCGAGTCCCGAGATCTGGTTTTTGACGTCATCTAAAACTGACCTTAGCGCGCGCAGTGGGTGGTTTTACCACTTGTTCCAGTGAACCCTCTCCTCGTTGTAGTTCTCACGGGGAGGCTTCTCAACCGTAGTCACGCCTAATGACACGATTCCAAGAGGAGTAACGTGGCCAGGGACCCCGAACAGGTCTTTGGTCCCCTTGATCAGTGCCTCACTTGGATGAACACCCAACCAGACAGCCCCATAGCCCATGGCGTGTGCCGCTATCAGTATGTTCTCGATAGCTGCAGCACAGTCATGTATCCAGAAATCCGTGTCCTGAACAGCGTTATCGCCGAGAACAACTATCGCGTGGCTAGCCTGCCCCAGCATCTTGGAGTACCCGTGGTACTCGGGTACCTTGTCCAGTACCGCCCTGTCATCGACAACGATAAAGTGCCAAGGCTGCTTGTTGTGGGCGCTTGGCGCGTTCATAGCGGCCTCCAGCAAGTTCTTGATGTCCCCTTCCGGGATCTTCTCGCCCGTGTACTTCCTGATACTTCTCCTACCCATAATCGCCTTCAATGCTTCCATATCAATCACCCAAAAAGGATACAAGCCTCTATATCAAACATAGGCTCATGAGCCCGCCCCGGAAGAGCCGCGTAAAGGACAGGTACAACGAACTGGGCGGGGAACTGTACGATGTCCGATACACAGAGGAACAGATGGAGAAGTACGAGCATGTTTTTGCTCATCTGGATAGGGGTAAAACGTTAGATAATGGCTGTGGCACGGGGCTTTTTCTACCATATCTTGACGAACACTCGGTGGGGCTTGATCTCTCATCGGAATTGTTGAGGCAGGCACGGGGAAGGGTTGGAAAACGCCATCTTGTTCAGGGGGACTCGGAGAACTTGCCGTTCAGGGCGTTTGTCTTCGCTAACATGGCCTCTGTCACGGTTATTCAGAACCTGCCTGACCCGAAACATTTTTTTGGTGAGTCATCGAGGGTCGTTAAAAACGGTGGAGTCCTGGTTGTCAGCTCGCATAAACGTGTCTACTCCAAAGATGAGTTCAAGAGGCTGATGGGAACAGGTGGGATGTCTGTAATTATCGTGAGTACAGTCGAAAACATCAACGACTGGATAGCTGTGATAAGGAACACTCGATAAATGAAGATCAAATAGTATAGTTCAGAAGGTTTTTATAGGCTGCACCTCGCAATTGTATTAAATCCAGAAAAGGTGCAATACTTGGAACCAAGAAAAAAACCATTGAATGTTTTGATGAAATCAAATGGAAGTAACGTAGAAATCGCACTCAAAGGAAGGGGTTCATACAGGGGAAAACTGGTCCGCGCTGACGGATACATGAACATGATCCTCAAGGACTCTCGTGAATATGATAAAACCGGGCTTGTAGCCAAGTACGGTGACATTTTCATCAGGGGTAACAACGTGGTTTACGTTGTTATCGATCCCAAAACACTCGCGCCGGGTGAGTAACCTATTCCCCTAGAACACGTTATAACTCACTAAAGCTTCTCAGTGATAGTTGATCCGGATGAAAGTGGTTGTTGCCGTAACAGGAGCATCAGGGACGATTTACGCCAAGGGCTTCCTCGAGGCAGCCAAGGAACACGGCATAGAAACGCATCTAATTATCACTGATTCCGGTGAGATGGTTGCAAAACACGAGCTTGGAGGTGTCCATGGGCTCGTCAAGCTCGCCCACTCGGTTTATGATCACAAGGACCTGCTAGCAGGGATAGCGAGCGGTAGTCATGATGTTGACGCGATGGTCATAGTTCCCTGTACTATGAAATCGGTTTCCGCGATCGCCCATGGATTCGCGGACAACCTTGTAACGAGGGCAGCTGATGTCCAGCTCAAGGAAGGCAGATCGTTGATTCTGGTTCCTAGAGAGACCCCTGTTCACGCGATCCATCTTGAGAACATGGCCAAGCTGGCTCATATGGGGGCGGTAATCCTCCCAGCTATGCCGGGGTTCTACCATGACCCCAAAAGCGTTCAAGACCTCGTCGATTTTATCACTGGGAAGATCCTCGACCAGCTGGGCGTTAAAAATAAAATGTACAAGAGATGGGGATCAGACTAATCCTTTGAGCTCTTTTCCAATCTGTTCAAGGTAAGACAGCATGAAATCGTGACGTTTTTCGGCCATCTCTTTCGCCATGTCCGTGTATAGCATGTCCTTGAGTTTGAGCAGCTTCTCATGGAAGTGACTGATAAAGTCCTCAATGGGCCTACTGTGCTCAACCCCGTACTGGGCGGCCCTGTATACCCCCACCGCCCCCATGGCATCAAGCTTATCGGCGTCGCTTAGGATGCGGGCCTCAAGGGTCTTCGCCTCACCTCCTGCCGAGAAACTATGAACCTCGATGGCGTGTACGACTCCCTCGATGATCGCTAGGTCCCATACCCTGTCCATCAGTATCTTCCTTGCCTGAGACGCGCTGTGTGAGGCGTGGTCATTATTGGGGCGGCCTATATCGTGTAGTATAGCCGCAGGCATCAGCACAGCCATGTCTGCGTTGTACTCAATACCTATTACCTTGCACAGATGTACTACTCGCTCGGTATGGTCATACCCGTGGCACCCATTGGGCTCCTGCCTCGCCCTAGAAATAGCCTCTAACTCAGTGTAATCGCTCACAGCTTCTCTATCCTGGACTCCCTGCCCACGTTGACGGATAGGACTCCCTTATAGCTGCTGATGAAACAGTTTATGAGTTTAACCTTGTCGCCTGGCTTGACGCTTTCAAGCTCTGATATTGTCTCGTTCCAAACGGTGAGCTGCCTTGAGGTAACGTCATCCTGAACCATTCCCTCGACTAGTGTGTGCTTTTTACCTCTGTGGGTCTCTACTTCCCTGGGCTCCTCCAGGCTTATGATGGTAACATCTAGGTCCAGCTCCTCCATTCCGGGCCGCAACTCTCCGAGGTTCATTTTCGATGTCTCGAATAACGTATTAGGCGATAAAAGGGTATACCCAGTTCGCCTTTTTATGCTCAAAGAATAATGATAAAACGCTGAGGGGCACCATTATCCATGATGAGCCACGTACTGGAGTGCCTGGAGTGCGGATACGGATCCGTAGACGATAACCCGGTCACGGTTTGTCCACACTACGGAGGTTTGATGGAGTACCGGCTCGTCATCGACAAAGTAAAGTTTAATGGTCCGCTAGCATTTTGGCGGTACAGGCCGGTCCTGCCGAGGGTGTCCAAGACTGTGAGCCTCGGTGAGGGGGGCACACCACTGCAGAAAGCCGAGAGACTGGCCGAGTCGCTCGACTTCAAGAACCTCTACCTCAAGGACGAGACAAGGAACCCCACCAATAGCTTCAAGGACAGGTCGGCCAGCCTCATCATCTCGGACGCAAAAAGCAGGGGCTACGACTCAGTGATCTGCGCAACCACTGGTAACCATGGTGCATCAATCTCTGCATATTCAGCCAGGGTAGATATCAGCTGCAACCTAGTTGTGCCTAGTGTAGCTGACATGGGTAAGCTGGCCCAGATGATGATGTACGACGCAAAGATCGTCCAGAAAGGGGAAAGCATCGAGGAGGCCATCGACAGGGCTAGGGAGCTTGAGGAGGAGATGGACTGGTATCAGGCTACCACTGAGCTGAACCCGCTGAGTATCGAGGGTCTCAAGACCATCAGCTACGAGATGGTGGAGCAGGAGGGGGTCCCGGACTGGGTTATAGTGGCCATGGGGAGCGGGGCAACCCTTCATGCCGTCTGGAAGGGTTTTATGGAGATGGAAATGCTCGGTATAATTGACAGGAGGCCTGCCTTGATTGGGGTCCAGGCTGTTGGATGTGCGCCGATCTCTCGGGCTTACTCCGAGGGGTTGAGTGAGCCTGTTAAAGTCAAGGACGGTTACACAACTGCTTCTGCGATCAGGGTCAAGGAACCTCTGTACGGGAAACTAGCCTTGGACGCTCTCAGAGATTCTAAGGGGTTCGCTGTCTCGGTATCTGATGAGGATATGGTCGAGGCGGGAAGGGAGATCGCGGGTAAGGAGGGTATATTCGCGGAGCCTGCGTCATCGGCCCCCATCGCTTGCCTGAAACTTGAGGAGGTACAGGCGAGGATCAGTCCAGATGCAAAGATTGTGTGCCTCGTGACCAGTAGCGGTTTGAAGACCGATGATATCCTGCGGAACCTGACCAAGAGGAAGAAGGCGCCAAGGTTGGGGTCAAGGCTATCCACGAAGGAAAAGATACTGAAGATCATCGAGCAGAATCCCACCTACGGTTACGCCATCTGGAAGAGCATGGGCTTGGATATGACGATAGGAGCAGTGTACCAGCACCTCACGGACCTGGAGAAGAGGGGGT
>JABXKY010000098.1 GCA_013619005.1 Candidatus Bathyarchaeota archaeon
ACCCAGAACCTGGTATACTTTCACTCAGGTCATCGCCTCGTTTCCATACTAAGAGGTTTTATTCCCCTATTCATCAAAGAAAACCATGCATCCCAGTGTCTTCGAGGGTCTCCACCCCAGGATAAGAGAAGGCCTCGAAAAATTGGGCATAGTGGAGCCGACGCCTCCCCAGGAGAGAGTGATACCCGACGTTTTGGACGGGGATAACGTTCTGCTTGTTTCGCCCACCGCGAGTGGAAAGACCGAGGCGGTACTTCTTCCAGTCTTCGATATGTACCTTCGAGGTCACAAGGAGAAAGGGATAGGCATCATCTACATCACGCCTCTGAGGGCTTTAAACAGAGACATCGAGAAGAGGATGATGTTTTGGGCGGACCATCTGGGAATTACGGTGGAGGTACGCCATGGGGACACGAGTCAGAAGCAGAGAGGTAGGCAGACCAGGAAGCCACCCCAGATGCTCATCACGACACCCGAGACACTCCAAGCCATTCTCCCATCCAAAGGGATGCGGAAGCACCTGTCATCGGTCAGGTGGGTGATAATAGACGAGATCCATGACCTGGCTGCAAGCAAGCGGGGCGCGCAGCTCACGGTGGGGCTTGAGAGGCTTGACAAAGCCGCAAAAAAGACCCCGCAGAGAATAGGGCTCAGCGCCACCATCGGCAACCCCGTTACCGTTGCAGAGTTCCTTGGGGGCGTCCAGCCCGTCAACATCGTTGAGGTCGAGGTGGATAAGACCTACGAGTACAAGGTCCAGTTCCCCCAGCCAACTGACACGGATTTCGATCTGGCCGACGAGCTCAGCACAAGCCCCAAGGCGGCCAGTAGGCTCAACAGGATAAGAAGCCTCGTCAACGAGCATAACAGCACACTAATCTTCGTTCAGGGTAGGGGCCAAGCTGAGGCACTGGGGTTCAGGCTCAAGCAGATGGGGCCAGGCATCGAAGTCCACCACGGCAGCCTCAGCAGGGAGCAGAGGCACATCACCGAGGACATGTTCAAGGCGGGGGAGTTGAAGGGGATAGTCTGCACCAGCACCCTCCAGCTTGGGATCGACATCGGTGAGGTGGACCTCACCATCCAGTACCAGAGCCCACGCCAGGTGAGCGCCCTCATCCAGAGGGTGGGCAGGGCAGGCCACACATTGAGCAGGTTGAGCGAGGGAGTGACTATCCCTGCATACGGCGAGGACGCCCTCGAGAGCCTCGTGGCATCGGACTTGGCGAGGAGGAAACGGCTTGAGCCCACGCTTGTACACATGAAGCCCCTTGACGTTCTCACGCACCAGATAGTGGGGCTCACGATAATGGCCCTTGATGACGGCATCGACCAATGGGAAGTGCTTGAGCTGGCTCAACGGGCGTACCCGTTCAAAGAGTACACCAAAGAGGAGTACGTGGAACTCATCGAGTTCCTTCGGCAGATAGGATTGATCAACAGGGAGGGAGAGAGAATGAGGAAGACCGGTAAGGGAAGGAGATACTATTTCGAGAACCTGGGAATGATAAACGATGAGAGGCGATACCCCTTCATCAACGCGATAACCGATGAGATGGTGGGTACCGTCGGGGACGAGTTCTGGAGCCTACGGGCACGGGTCGGACTCAACGTCATCCTAAGGGGAAGAGTCTGGAGGATACTCCAGATAGACGAGGAGAGGGGCGTCCTCCATGCACTACCCAGCACTGACCCGCTTGGGGCAGCACCAGGCTGGGACGGCGAGCTGATCCCCGTCACTCGGGAGGTCGCGGAGGAGGCCGGAACCCTCAGGGAGACCATCAACAGGTCAGCCGAGTCACTTGAGGCCCTCGCTGAGCCATTAGACACTGATGTAGGTAGCCTGAAGGAGATCGCTGACGAATCCGTCGCACACCTGAAATCAGGGTTACCCCTGCCCAGCCCATCGAACTTGATCCTGGAGGTCTGGGACCAGTACCTGGTCATCCACAGCACGAGGGGGGAGAAATTCAACAGGGCTCTTGGGGCCATCCTCGACGCGGCCCTGAGCGAGAAGGAGCTGATATACAACTGGTGGAACGACCCATACAGGATACTCATCGAGGCTCCCAACAAGCTCAACGAGTACGAGATCAAGGGTATTGAGGACTTAATCAGGGCGCTTACTCCTGATGAGGCCGATAGGCTTCTCATGGATTACATGCAGACGCGTTTCCCCTTTGGGTACAAGATGAAGTTCATCGCCGAGCGTTTCGGAGTGCTCCCAAGGGGAAAGATCATGGGGCCTGAGCGTGTAGAGAACCTGTATTACCAGTTCAAGGATACGCCCATCTACAAGGAGACTCTGAGGGAGGCCTACCACGAGAAGCTGGACCTCCCCTCTGTTAAGGAGATCGTCACAGGCATAGAGAACGGATCAATCGAGGTTATCACAAAGAAGGTATCCGACCCCAGCGCGTTGGCGAGGCATATCCTAGAAAAGTACGCCGATGTCGAGGAGTTGATGGCCACTGATGCCACCATCACGGATCAGATCGAGTACATGAGACAGAACATTCACTCAAGGAGGGTCAGGCTGGCTTGCGTAAACTGCGGCGAGTGGCACACGGATATCCGCATCCGGGAGCTTGAGGATCACCCTCATTGCGGCAACTGTGACAGCGGACTCATGGCCATGATGAGGCGGAACCAGGACCCCGAGCATTTCCAGATGCTCCTGAGGAGGTGGAACGAGGGCGAAGAGATGTTCGGCGACGACCTGGACCAGCTCAGGCACGGACGGAAGACCGCGGACATGGTTCTCAGCTACGGAAGGAAGGCGGTGGAGGCGTTAATGGTCTACGGCGTTGGTCCGGTGACCAGCTATCAGGTGCTCAGCAGGATGCACAGGAGCAACGAGGAGTTCTACAAGGACTTGTTAAAGGCAAAAATCCAGTACATGAAGACGCGTCAGTACTGGGCTGATAAAAAATAAACTGGACTATACGTCCAGTGCAAAGTTTCTGTGAGCAACCGGCGCACCGCTGCTGAGAGCCATGGCGATCTGGATGACCTCAGCTATCTCCTCCTTGGTCGCGCCCTCCTTGATGGCTGCCTTCGCGTGGCCCTCGATGCACCACGGGCACCTAGTCATGTAGGTGCACGCGATCGCTACAAGTTCCTTGGTCTTCTTGTCAAGCTTGCCTGGCTCGAACACTTTCCTGTTCCAGTCGGCCCAAGCTCTCATAACGTCTTTATCGAAGTACTTGTTTACCTCGGGGTCCCTTTCCTTTGAGTAGTGGTAATCCATGGACAATAGCCACCCCACTTGCTCTTAATATTAATCAAAGATATTCTGTGATAATCTCGATGATTCGATCAAGGCCCCTGTCTAGGTGCTTGTTCTGGTTCATGTCAACCAACACCTCCAGCACATGTTCGCTCTCAAGCAGGTGTTCAACCCTCTTGATGAGTGCCTCCTTGGACACATCTCTTTGATGCATGGCCTCGGCCACGCCGATCTCCATGGCGCGCCTGGCGTTCCCGTACTGCTCAGGGTGGCGGGGCATGGGGATTATGATGCTGGGCTTGTTGTACCCGATGCTTTGCATGATGGTCTCGTGGCCGCCCCTGCTGATTACCATGTCACAGGCGTTTAGGAATGCGAAACGGTCAAGGATCCAGGGTATTAAAGTCACGTTGCCCACTCGTTTTGACTCGTTTCCGCCGTGAGGGTTGCCCATTGACATTACGACGTGGTATTTGTCTGGGAACCTGCTGAAAATGGGGGCTAGCATCCGTATCAAAGGCATTCGCTCGGGACGAGGCCCGCTTATCCCGGCGTAGATCAGTACCTGATCATCAAGACCCAACTCGTCTCTTACTTTAGATGCGTCAAGGTTGTCCTCTGGCTTCAAGCCCATGATGGAGCCCACTAGGTCCATCTTGGCGCCGTACCTGCGAGGAGCCCTCAGGCTATCCAGACTGATGGTGTAGGGCTCGGGGAAATCCGGGATGACAAGTCTGTCGGACAAGGCCCACATCCAACCAAGGACCGTCATCACTGTCCCGTCCACCAGCTTCCAGAAGTTGGTTTCCTTCTCCCTTGGGGCCCTGGGCAGGAACTGGTTCAGTGTTAGAATACAGGGTATCCGTAGCATCCTGGCCGCCATGATTGTGCTGACACGGGTGTCAACGAACACAAGGTCTGGCTTGAAACCCTTCATCTGCTTGACCTCGAATTTGATCTGTTTGAGTAAAGTCCAGAAGGCCGAAAATCCTCTAGTTGATACTGTGGCCTTGAGATCGATACTGCCTCTCTTATCTGTCTCAAGATATATCTCGGGAGCCTTGGCAACGGGGAAACAGAACTGGGAAAGGTAATCCACGCCCTCAAGGTACGTGGAGAACATGACCTCGCCGCCTAGCCTCTGGACCTCTTTGGCGATGGGCACACATCTGCTCACGTGACCTAGTCCCATTCCACAGGGGCTGAAATAAACGCGTGTACCATCGAACCGTTTCATCTAATCCACCAATGTATGCCGTTTTATGGAACCTTTTGGTTCGTCCTCCTTGAAAAGGATAGCCTGGAACGTGTAGACCTTGGTATCCGGTCTCATCCATGACCTCTTTTGGATGCCGGCCTTTACGCAGCACTGGTCAAGGAACTCTTTGCTGTCCCAGCCCCACTCAACGGGCACTTGAGGAAGCAGTAATCCCTTGTTCCAGCCCCTCTCGATTATAAGCCCGTCCCTGCCCACCTGAACATGATTTGATAGTTTGCTTCTATCATCTAACTCGAGACGCATCGGGGGCGTTAAGACGCTGACCTCCATGGTCAAACCATCCATCTCATGCCTCTGCACGGGGGGGAAGCGGGGGTCGTTGAAGGCCGCGCTCTTGGCTGCCTCGACTACAGCGTCAACAAGAGGACTCGTGGGATAAGGTAATCCGATGCACC